>PKCT01000003.1 GCA_002862325.1 Phycisphaerae bacterium | reverse complement strand
GCCGTCGCCGGCGACGTCGGCGGTCTTCTTGGCGACCTGCTGCACCATCTTCGCGCCCATGTTCTCGAACGGGCAGGGCAGGTCGATCTCCTTGGCGACGCTCACGCCGTCCTTCGTGACGGCCGGGCCCCCGTAGGACTTCTCCATCACGACGTTGTGGCCGGCCGGTCCCATGGTCACGGCGACCGCGGAGGCGAGCTTATCGATGCCCATCTTGAATTCGGCGCGGGCATCGGCATCAAACTTCATCTGCTTGGTGGTCATCTCGGATATTCCGTCGGGGTTTGGGTCAGCCTTCGATCACGCCGAGGAGTTCGCTCTCTCGGACGATGAGGTGCTTCACGTTCTTGATCTCGACTTCGGTGCCGGAATACTTGCCGTACACCACGACGTCGCCCTTTTTGACGCCGGGCTTGACGCGTTCGCCGTTGTCGAGCAGCTTGCCGGGGCCGGTTGAGACGACCTTGCCCTGCATCGGCTTCTCCTTAGCGCTCTCGGGCAGGTAGATCCCTGACGCGGTCTTGGTCTCGGCTTCGATCGGCTTGACGAGGATTCGATCCTCAAGAGGTCGGACGGGCATGCTGTGTTCTCCGGTTGACTCGGCCTGGTGGCCGGTTGGCTCTTCTTTGTTGGTGAGTGATTCGAGGTTTGCGGTGGATGTTCGCGTGGGACTCAGAAGCCCATGCCGGGCATTCCGCCCATGCCGCCCATGCCGGGCATTCCACCCATGCCGCCCATGCCACCCATGCCGCCCATCGGGTCGCCGTGGCCATGGTCATGGTCGCCTTCGCCGTCGTCGTCGGTCGGGGCATCGACGATCGCGCAGTCGGTCGTGAGAAGCAGGGCCGCGACGCTGGCGGCGTTCTGGAGCGCCGAGCGGTCCACCTTGGCGGGCGTGATCACGCCCTGGTCGATCAGGTTGCCGTACTCGAGCGTGAGGGCGTTGAACCCTTCCTCGCCGTCGAGCTCGGCGACCTTCGCGACGACGACCGATCCCTTCTCACCGGCATTGTCGGCGATGGTTCGGAGCGGAACCTGAAGCGCCTCGGTCAGGATGTCGACGCCGAACTTCGCGTCTCCCTTGACGGACTTGCGAGCCTTGTCGAGGGCTGGAATCGCGCGAATGAACGAGCAACCACCGCCGGGGACCACGCCCTCGGCCACCGCGGCGCGGGTGGCGTGCAGTGCGTCCTCCACCCGGGCCTTCTTCTCCTTGAGCTCGGCTTCGCTTCCGGCGCCGACGTTCACCTGGGCGACCCCGCCCGCGAGCTTGGCCAGGCGTTCCTGGAGCTTCTCGCGGTCGTAGTCGCTGTCGGTTCGATCGATCTCGGCTCGGATCTGGTCGCAGCGACCGTTGATGTCGGGGGTCGCACCGGCGCCCTCGATCACGACGGTGTTGTCGGCGGTGATCTCCACCTTCTTGGCCCGTCCGAGATCGGTCAGTTCGACCGAGTCGAGTTCGGTGCCGAGGTCCTTCATGATCGCGGTGCCGCCGGTGAGGACGGCGAGGTCCTCGAGCATCGCCTTGCGACGATCGCCGTATCCGGGAGCCTTCACCGCACAGACCTGCAGTACGCCGCGGAGCTTGTTGATCACGAGCGTCGACAACGCTTCGCCGGTCACGTCCTCGGCCACGATCAGCAGGGGCTTCTTCGCCGCCATGGCCTTCTCGAGGAAGGGCACGAACTTGGTGATCGAGTCGATCTTGTCCTCGTGGACGAGGATGAGCGGCTTCTCGAGGACGACCTTCATCGCATCGGCGTCGGTCACGAAGTTGGGACTCAGGTAGCCCCGATCGAACTGCATACCTTCGACGACGTCGATCTCCGTCTCGCGGCCCTTGCCCTCCTCGATGGTGATCACGCCGTCATCGCCGACGCGCTTGAACGCCTCCGCCATAATCTTGCCGACCGAGGGGTCGTTGTTACCGGAGATCGTCGCGACCGCGGCGATGCCGCCCTTGACGTCGGTCACCGGGCGAGCGGTCGACTGGATCTCGGCGACGACGGCCTCGACGCCCTTCTTCATGCCGCGAACGAGCGCGTTCGCGTCGACGCCGGCGGTGACCTGCTTCAAGCCCGCCCTGAAGATCGCTTCGGCGAGGACGGTCGCGGTGGTGGTGCCGTCGCCGGCATCGTCGCTGGTCTTGCTCGCCGCTTCGCGTACGAGCCGTGCCCCGACGTTCTCCACCTTGTCGCGGAGTTCGATCTCCTCGGCCACGCTCACGCCGTCCTTGGTGACGGTGGGGCCGCCCCAACTCTTGTCGATAACGGCGCTTCGGCCTCGGGGGCCGAGCGTGCTCTTGACGGCGGCCGAAAGCTTCTCAACGCCCGCAAGGAGGGCCTTTCGGGCGTCGGTATCAAAGGACAGGTCCTTCACTGCCATGGCGTCTGCTTCTCCTGATTCGGTGCGAGACATCGGGCGAACCCGAGAACCGCGAGATGGGTAAGGGGGCACCCGGGGTGGGCCTCCCGAAAACTTCTACGGAGAGGCCAGAACAAGTGCCGTACCAAAATTCCCGCTGTCGTCCGCGGCTAGGAGACGTCTCCTGTCGGTCTCCGTGGATGAAAAAACGGCAGCTGCGTGTCGGGAGCGGGGGTCTCGAGGCGGATTGTGGATGGCTGTCCGATCTGGCGGTCGAGTCTCGAAGCCTGTGATCGATGGCGAGCGGTCAGGGCGACCGGTCGTCCTCGCTCGCGTCTGCCATGCTGGCAGTCGTCCGCTGCGGTACGAGTTCCACGAGTTCGCCGAGGCGGTTGTGAGCTCGGAAGAGCGGTCGCACGATCCAGATCGTATTCATCAGAAGATAGATACCTCCGACGGCCACGAGGGACGAGAAGATGAGCCAGACGCTGAGAAACGGGCCGCTGGACGTCCTGGAGGTCAGCAAGGCTCCGAAGGTGCCGCGGAGCATCCAGGCAGCGAGGGCCAGGCATTCCACGGTGAGCGTGGCCAACATCGGCCCGGCGGCTTGGAGGGCGTTTCCCGCACTTCGGTAGCGATCGCTTCGCCAGCCGATGCTCGAGAGCGCCGTGCACAACAGCACGAGCAGGGTCCCATGTCCGATCGTCCGCAGGATGAGCAGAGTGGCGATCAACCACGTGAGCCGCGCTGTTCTGCCCTGTTCGACGAGCCAGGGCACCGGTGTGAACGCGGTGCCGAGCAGGAGCAGATCGACGAGAACCAGGCAGACCACGGCCCAGATGACCATCGTTCGACGTCTGGGCGTCAGGGGACGTTCACTCGAGACGTGGGCGATGATGCCTCGCGAGAGCGCCATCAGCACGATGCCGACGAGACCGACCGTCGCGGTGATTCCGATGGCGATCCGCAACGGAACGACGTCGGACGCGTAGATCGTCAGTTCGGTGTCGATGGGTCGGAACACGACCGTGAGTGCGACGATCGGACGGGTGAGGAGCGTCAGGCAGAATCCGATCGCGAGCAGTGTCATCGACGCCGCGATCGTGCGACCGGATTCCAGCGGACGCCCTTCAAGCGATCCGAGATCGATCTGGGATCGAAGCGACCGCTCGACCGGAAGTCCGCACTCCGGACATTTTTCACGGAGACTCAGGCCGAGCAGGCGATACCCGCAGTTGGCGCAGCACAGCTCTCCGATGATGCGGGCAGAGGATCGAGGATTCGGGGCAGGCATCAGTCGGTCAGGCGGCCAGGGAGGGGAAGAGTCGCGGGTCCAGAGTCCGTCGTATACTCGCGCTCGAATGGATAAGGTCCTTCAAAAGCTACGCGACGCGATCTCCTCCGTCTACATGGGCAACGACCGGGCGGTCGACAGACTGCTCACGTGTCTCCTGGCGCGGGGTCACGCCCTGGTCGAGGATGTGCCGGGGGTGGGCAAGACCGTGCTCGCCAACGCGTTGGCCAGGTCGATCGACGCGCGGTTCGCCCGAATCCAATGCACCCCGGATCTCCTGCCCACCGACATCACGGGCACCGCCGTTCTCGATCGTCGCGACGGCGACTTCTCGTTCCGGCCCGGTCCGGTCTTCGCGAACATCGTGCTGGCGGACGAAGTGAATCGTACGACGCCGAGGACGCAGTCGGCGCTGCTCGAAGCGATGAGCGAGGGGCAGGTATCGGCCGAGGGGGAGACGCATCGTCTCCCCGACCCCTTCCTCGTCGTCGCGACCCAGAATCCCTACGAGTTCGAAGGCACGTATCCATTGCCGGAGAACCAGCTCGATCGATTCCTGATGAGGATCGGCCTCGGCTATCCGTCACCCGACGATGAAGCGAGGATCCTGGACGTTCAGCCGGCCCGGACGACGCTACAGTCGCTGCAGCCGGTCGCGACGGCCGACGAGATCGTCGAGCTTCAACGCGTCACCGATCGGGTCACGATTGATCCCGCCTTGGCCGACTACGTGATCTCGCTCGCCCAGGCGACGCGGGAGGACGACGACCTGGTGGTCGGGATGAGTCCACGCGGCTCCCTCGCGCTGGCCCAGGCCGCCAGAGCGACCGCGATCCTGGCGGGTCGGGATCACTGCATACCGGAGGACATCGTCGAAAACGTCGTACCGGTCTGCGCGCATCGGGTCGTCACGAAGTTGTCGATGCACGAAGGCGATACGGTCACCTCCCGTCGCATCATGCAGAGGATCCTCGAGACCGTGACGAGCCCGGTGTGAGCGAGACTCGCGCGGTCATCCTGCTTTCCGGGGGTCTGGACTCGTCGACGGTGCTCGCCTGGGCGAGGGCGGAGGGACGCAGCTGCTACGCGTTGTCCTTCGACTACGGACAGCGTCACCGAATCGAGCTCAGGCGGGCGGCCGAGGTTGCGGCGACGCTCGAAGTCGCGGAACACCGGATCGTCGACATCGATCTGCGGGCGTTCGGTGGTTCGGCGCTCACCGACGACATCGCGGTGCCCAAGGATCGAATCGACGCGCACGGCGTCGACGCGGCGGGTGAGGTCTCGATTCCGATCACCTACGTTCCCGCCCGGAACACGATCTTCCTGAGCTTCGCGCTCGCCTACGCGGAGGTTCGGGCGGCGACCGAGATCTGGCTCGGGATCAACGCCATCGACTATTCGGGATATCCCGACTGCCGTCCGGAGTACCTCGCCGCGTTCCAGACCCTGGCCGATCTCGCCACCAGGGCCGGCGTGGAGGGGGAAGGACCGCGCTTCCGTGCGCCGCTGGTGGAACTCTCGAAGGTCCAGATCGTTCGGAAGGCGCGTGAACTGGGCGTGCCGGTGGAGCGAACCATCAGCTGCTACGACCCCGCAGCCGACGGCAAGCCCTGTGGTCGATGCGACTCGTGCGTGATGCGGGAGGCGGCGATCGCCGAGGCCTGAAATCGAGTCGTACGCGGTCTCGCGTTCACGGCATCGTGTCACAGTCCGTCGGTCGCATCTTGGGGAGCGGCCATACGCAGGGCCCCCAGGCTCCGAGCAGCTTCGAGAGATCGCGGACATCGACACTCGGCTTGCTCTTGTCGATCGTGTAGCACGTCGTGTTCGTTCCCCAGGCGGCGAGAAGCAGGCTGAGGTCGATCGCGTCCACTTGTCCATCGCGGTTCAGGTCGGCTGGACAGGTGTCGCACCACGACACCTCGCCGGCCGCCGGTTGGCCGAGGTACTGGTAGCCCTCGCGGATCGCGACGAGATACATCGATTGTTCACCCTTGTGGATAAACTCGCTGAGCGCTCCCCACGGGGCGTAGGCGATGGAGCCTGCGTTGGCTTTGAAACTGGGCCAGTGGAGCGTGAGCCCGACGCTCGAGAAGGGGAACGCGCCCTGAGTCCAGTCGCGGTCGTCATAGCTCCCCGGGGGGGTGCCCCAGGATGCGGATTGCCACTTGTACAGCCACTCGCGGAATCCCCAGCTTCCCCGGTAGACCTGACCGTCCGCATATCCCACAAAAGGCTTCTCGCCATCGGTAGCTTCGATATAGGCGTTCCAGATCTCATCGTTCGATCGGGGGAAACGATAGGAGGGACCGCCTAGGGCATCCTGATCGAAGATCGGTTCGCCGTCGTTCGTCTTCAGCCATGGGCGGTCCGGGCGGGGACTCGGGTTGTAAGACGGGCGGATTAAGGCGTCACGTTCGACGACGAACACGAAGAGCTGCTGCCGCCACCAGGGAGCGCCGACCGTGCCGTTGTAGATGTCGGGTCCCAGATTCGCGAAGGCGTAGGGCATGCCCACCCCCGCGACTCCGGCGAAGATCGACGCGTTGCATGGATCGGCGGCCGGATCGGAGGAGGGGTTGATCGAGGGATTCAGGCACTCGGGTTCGATTCTGAGCGATCGAACGAGGAAGTCCTTCAGGGTGCCTCGACTGAATCCAGTCTTGCTTGCCGGGTTGGGCTGATGGATGGTGAGCCATTGATTGAGCAGACCGTCGTCGGAGTTCGCCTGGTACTCCGAAAAGACCCAGGTTCCATTCTCGTAGGTGGGGGCGTAGGTCTGGAGGAGACCGATCGGTGGCTCGGAACTCGGGTCGATGTACGACGCATTCGTACTCCACGTGACGACCAGGACCGGGTCCTCCAGGGTGACGAGCTCGACGTCGCCCGGGGCATTGAAGGGGCCCGTCCACTGCTTCGCGTAGATGCTCACCTTCGGCGACTCCGGCAGGGTCACCAGACTTCTCCAGACTTCCGGAAGTTGATGCGTCTTGCTGATGGTCGGAGCCGCGTCGAGCCCCGTGGGATAGCCGTTGGCGATGGACTCCACGTAGAGCCTCGACCAGTCGAGGCTGAACACCCCAGCCGGGAGGTTCTGGCAGGTGGTTGACTCGGTCCCATCGTCGGTAACTGACGCTGTGAAAGCGATCGCGATCAGCAGAGTCGGGGCCGTTATCGAAGGCATTTCTCTCTCTTCCTGGATGTCATGGCGTCTTCGGGGACCGCGCAGGGCGATCAGACGTCTAGGTTTCGGACCTCGAGGGCGTGTTCTTCGATGTAGGTGCGACGCGCCTCGACGTTCTCGCCCATGAGGGTGGAGAACAAGGCGTCGGCTTCGCTCGCGGCATCCCAGCTGACTCGCAGAAGGGTTCGTTGCTCGGGATCCATCGTGGTCTCCCAGAGTTGTTCCGGCTCCATCTCGCCGAGGCCCTTGAAACGTTTGACTTCGATGCCGCGGCGACCGACCTCCTGCATCGTGCGGACGATGGCGGGGATGTTGGATGCCTCGACCAGCTCTTCCGAGTCCTTCTTTGGATTCGCGACGAGCCACCCGTAACGCGTCGGCAGCCGTTCCCCGGTGACGGCCTCCTCCTGGACAAGGCCCCAGTCGTCGATGCTGACGCCGCAGGACGCGAGGTCGATGATGATCCGATCGATCTCGCGGTTCTCGTGCAGTTCCCGAAGGCTCGCGGCCCGTTCGGGGTCGACCTCCTCGTCGGTGCGGTCCTCGATCGAGAGGCCTTCTGCGCTGAGGAAGTCGATCGCGTCTCCTTCGCTCCAGAAGAGGCGTTCGCCTCCCGACCAGCGGGCGTGGAAGCGGGGGAGTCTCGCAGCGCCGTCCTGCCCCGGCTCCGGATCCTCGTGCCGGTGGGCGAGAAGATCGGAGAAGACCAGGCCGCGACGCTGGGACACGGTCACGAGTTCGTCGAGTCGTTCGAGGCGTCGAAGGAGCGTCCGGAGACTGTCTCCCTCGACCTTCGATTCGATCTCGCCATCGTCGGTCCGCACCACGAACACCGCGTGCTCGAGGGCGAGGTCAGTGAGCACCTCGTTCATTCGTCGATCGTTGAGGACGTAGGTCGACTGCTTGCCTCGGAGGATCTGGTAGAGCGGCGCCTGGGCGATGAAGACGTGACCCCGACGCACCAGTTCGGGCATCTGCCGGAAGAAGAAGGTCAGCAGCAGCGTTCGGATATGGGAACCGTCGACATCGGCGTCGGTCATGATCACGATTCGGCCGTAGCGTAGCTTGGAGACGTCGAAGTCCTCGCCGATGCCGCACTGCAGCGCCTGGATGAGCGTTCGGATCTCCTCGAAGCCGAGCACCTTGTCGAGCCTCGCCTTCTCCACGTTCAGGAGCTTGCCGCGAAGGGGGAGGATCGCCTGCGTGACGTGATCCCGCCCACCCTTAGCGCTGCCACCGGCCGAATCACCCTCGACCAGAAAGATCTCCGTCATCGCGACGTCGTTGCTCGAGCAGTCGGAGAGCTTGTGGGGCATGCCACCGGAGTCGAGGGCACCCTTCCGCTTGATGAGTTCGCGCGCCTTTCTCGCGGCCTCTCTGGCCTGGGCGGCGAGCACCGCTTTCTGGGCGATCTGCTTCGCTTCCGTCGGATGTTCGTCGAGCCAGCCTCCGAGCCCTTCCGTCACCAGCTTACTCACGAAGGCCTCGGCCTCCTGGTTGAGAAGCTTCTCCTTGGTCTGGTTGTTGAACTGCGGGTCGGCGATCTTCACGCTCACGATGGCCGTGAGACCCTCTCGGAGGTCGTCGCCACTGGGGGTTAGGTCCTTGAGCAGGTTGTTCTTCTTGGAGTACCCGTTGATGGTCCTGGTCAGGGCCGTCTTGAAGCCCTGGACGTGGGTACCGCCATCGGGATTGAAGATGTTGTTACCGAAGGCGAGGAGATTCTCGCTCGTCGCGTCGGTGTACTGCATCGCGACCTCGGCACGCATCTGCAATTCCGCGTCGGAGGCTTCGAGGTGGATGATCGGGCTGTCGACGCGCTTGGCGGAGTTCAGATGGGCCACGTAGGCGAGCAGCCCCTTCTCGTCGTGGTAGGTCTCCTCCCGGATCTGGCCGGAGGCGTCCACACGCTCGTCGATCAGTCTGATCACGACACCGGAGTTCAGGAAGGCGAGCTCGCGGAGACGATGTTGCAGCGTCTCGAAGCGGAACTCGGTGTCGGGGAAGATCTGCGGATCGGGCTTGAACGAGATTCGAGTGCCGTTTCGGCCGTCGGGGACGTCGTCCACGCTCGTCTGATCGGCGTCCGCCAGTTCCTCCGAGACTTCGCCTCGCGTGAAGGTGATCGCCTTCACGCTTCCGTCCTTGGCGACTTCGACCTTCGTCCACTCGGAGAGGGCGTTGACGCACTTCACGCCGACGCCGTGCAGGCCGCCGGAGACCTTGTACGCGTTGTCGCCGAACTTCCCGCCCGCGTGCAGCTGGGTGAGGAT
>PKCT01000191.1 GCA_002862325.1 Phycisphaerae bacterium | reverse complement strand
CTCGCCGAGCAGATGGCCAAGATCGAGTCCATCGACCGTGCCGTCTCCATTGAAGTCGAATTCGGCGTCGTCCGTTCCCCAGGCGGCCATGAACCGTTCCATGCGATCGATGTCCGGCGTGCTCGCGCTCGTTCGATCCAGGAAGAGTCCCAGATCGGCACCGTCGACAATTCCGTCCGCATTGAGATCGTAGGCCGCGTCGGAGGTTCCCCATGCCGCGGCCATGCCCGCCATGTTCAGATCGGTCTCCGCGGTCGTGCTTCCGGAGGTTCCGCCCTCGACGCCTCCATTCAACTGGATGCCGAGGTCGAGTCCGTCCACGATCCCGTCACCATTCAGATCCCACTCCGTGTCCGCCGTTCCCCAGGCGTCGAGCAACCCCTGAACATCGGAGTCCGTGGCCGCTTCGGACTGCGCACTCAGCCACTGGCCCAGATCAGCGCCGTCGACGCGACCGGACCCATCGAGGTCGTGAACCGCATCGTCGGTACCCCAGACGTCGAAGAACGCCTGCTCTTCGACCGGCCAGGAACTGGCGGCGGTCTCGGGCATGTTCGAAGCGGTACCTTCCACCGATCCGGACGCACGAGCGGAAATCTCGGGCGAGCGGACCACATTGGCCAGGGGGACGATGGAGGCGTCTGAACGTGCGGTACTAATCTGCATGAGTGGACTCCAGGCTAGGTGACCGGGGAAAGCGTGTGTCTGCAATCACCATGCCAACCGGCTCCGAACGCCCTACCCGCCGGCCAAGCCGAACGACGAGCGCGACTCCTGCCAGGATGGAAGCCATTGTTGCCGGACACGCTCGATCCTTGCGCGTCGCTCGCCGATCAGCGATTCCACCCCGGCGAGGGCGGTCGGCGTCGGGGAGGCAGCGCGTCTGGCCCCGCTTCGTCCGCGTCCGTGGCGTCTCCCGAGGGATCGTGATCCAGGCCGAACACGAACATCTCGACCGATTCGGACCGGCTCGCCTTCGGCTTGAATCCCTTGGACGCGCCAAATCGTTTCGACACTCGATCCAGCAGATCCCGGTACGCCTCTCCTTCGAAGACCTTCATGACCATGTTGCCGCCCGGCTTCAGCCAGGTCGTGCATCGATCCAGGAGCTCGTGACAAAGACGGACCGAGCGGTGATGGTCGCCGAAGTGGTCGCCGGTGGTGTCCGGGGCCATGTCGGAAAGCACTACGTCGAATCGCTCGACCCCGACGGACGACGGATCGAAGGTCCGCAGGTCGCCCTCGACGAGATCGATCTCGGAAGGCAGGTTGCCGCGTTCGATGGGCTTGAGATCGATACCGACCACCCGACCCTTGGGACCGACCCGGGCCGCCGCGACTTGACACCACGATCCCGGCGCCGCACCGGCGTCGAGGACGACATCGCCCTTGCGAAGGATCCTGCGTCGATCGTCGAGCTCCAGGAGCTTGAAGGCAGCGCGAGAGCGATAGCCCTTGCGCTTTGCCTCGCGGAACCAGTGGTCCTGCACCTCACGCACGACACACACCCCAGATCACCGGCCATCCGACCCTCGAGCGGATCCGGCTCATTCCTTGATGAAGGGCCCGACGTCGAGCGGATCGTCGACGATCGCGACTCGAATGTCACCGTAGGTCGTTCGCAACGTCACCGGCGATTCGGAATCACCCACGTCGGCGATGAACACCGACTCGCCGTTGTCAGGTGATGTGGCGGTGATTCGAGTGTGGGTGAATCGCTGATAGATCCGACCCCCGATGGATTCGATGTCGAAATGTCCCCCACTCCCGGCGGGTGCCCGGTAGTCGATGTCGGCGGTCTTGGTGACCATGGTCATGGGCCCGGTCATCGGATATTGGGTGACCACTCGGATGTCGCCGTTGGTGGTCTCGATGTCCACACCGTCCTGATTGTTCTTCACCCAGACCCGACCGCGTTCCGTTCGTACCTTCACCGACCCGATCGATCCGGTCTGGATGAAGAAGTCGATGCCCTGGTAGTGCGCTTCGTCCTCGTCGGTCCACGCCGTGATGACGAGGGTCTCCCGATCAAGCTCGCCCTTCACCATCTCCACGCTGTATCGAATGTCGTCCAGCGTCTCGATGGACTCGTCCCGCCGGGTATGGCCGTGGAACGAACGTCGGACAGGCTCGATGACGGTGCCGGTCATCCCTGGAACCGCGTCGATCCGGACGGTCCCACCGAACGAATCGACCTCGAGATCGATCATGCCGACGGTATCGATGTCGATTGGCGCCTCGTCGATGGACATCTCCCCCATGACGATGGCGTTCTGCATCCTCTCCAATCCGGAGGTCGGCGTGCCGACGCAGCCGCACAGAATGGAACCCAGGACCATCGAGCAGGCGGAGAACAGGGGGATGGCGGTGGACGCTGAGGACTTCACGGGCATGGTGCTTCACCTGAGGGGCCTGGTCGGGATGTACCGACATCCCGAAATGACGACGAGGCGTCCTGGGAGTATCGACCGAACACGGGCAAGGACTCCGAATCCCAGCGGTTTTCCGCATGGAACCAGGGCCTCGGACGTAGCATCTCCGCATGATCGATTGGCTCCTCATCCTCCTCCTCGGGCTCTCCGGCGGGATTCCGGCCCAGAATCAGGAGATCAACCCCGAGTCGACCCCGGATTCTGGGACGGCGCTCGAGACCTCCGACAATATTCGGATCGAAATTTCCCCGTCGATGCAGGAGAAAATCCGAGCTGGCCTCGGCGTACCCTCGCCCCGAGCACCCCGAGTCATCCTGCTGCTGGCGGAACATGACGGCCCGATCGGCGACTTGGAACCCCTCGACGCGCCCTTCTTCCGAAGACCACAACCCATTCGCTCGATCCCACTCGACCCGGACTCGCTCACGTCGACCCTGGAGATCGGCGATTGGTCGCCGGGCCTGAACAGCGTCCCGAAGCGTTGGGAAAAGCTGAAGGGGCGATTCAAGATTCGAGCGGTCGTCGACCTCGGCCTCGGTCGGGGGCACGATCATCCGGACCATCCGATGTCCGACGTGGAGACGATCGAACTGGCTCCCGACCGGCGTGATGTCGTCGAATTGACGATTGACCGCTGCCTCCCGGGGTCCGAGGAGCGGCGCGACGCCGAGGATCTGATCTGGATCGAACGATCGAGTCCGATGCTCAGCGCCGCACTCGGGCGTCCGATCTCACACCGTGCGGCGGTGGTTCTTCCACCCGGGTACCGGAACACCGGAGAAAAGCGACGATTCTGGCCGGTCATCTATCGGATTCCCGCATTCGGCGGGGATCACACCACCGCCAGCGAGATCGCACGGATGTACCGCGATCCTGCGCTGCGTGGTTCGCTCCCCAACGCGGTCTGGGTCGTCCTCGATCCCGAAGATGTCCTGGGACACCATGGATTCGTCGACGGTGACAATATGGGTCCTCGGGGAACCGCATTGGTCGAGGAACTGATTCCCTGGTTGGAGCGTCGATTCCGACTCGTCTCCGAACCGGACTCTCGACTCCTGTACGGACACTCGAGCGGAGGCTGGTCCGCGCTGTGGCTCCTGGTCCAACACCCCGCGGTCTTTGGTACGGCGTTCGCGAGCGCACCAGATCCGGTCGATTTCAGCCACTTCGGCGCCGTCGATCTCTACGAGTCGGAAGACCTGTTCCTCGACGAGCGAGGTCGAGAGCGCCCGTCCTATCGACGGCCCATCGCCCCGGAGATCGATCGAGTCGCGATGACGATCCAGGACGAGATCGCGATGGAGGAGGCGATCGCTCCCGATCTTCGAAGCGGCGAACAATGGAGTGCCTGGAACGCGATGTTCAGCGGACGCGACTCCAAGACGGGACGACCGCGACTGGCGTTCGATCCTCGGACCGGACGGATCGATCGGATGGTCGTCGACCGCGACTGGGCGCGATTCGACCTCTGTGCACTCGTGCGGGACGACCCGAGCGGTGTGGGTCGGATTCTCCGGGAACGGGCACGCGTGCTGTGCGGGGCTCGGGACTCCTTCTACCTGGAACGCGCGGTGGAATCACTCCAGGGCATGCTTGATCGAGTCGGACGCGACCATGGCCTTCCCCTGGGGCCCGGCTACGTCCAGATCGTCCCCAACGCCACTCACGGAAGCATCGCGGGAACCGCCATGCAACGCTGGATGCGGGAGATGAGCGACATCGTCGATCGCTCGCCGATGCGTTGAGCCTTGGGAAACCGGTCGATCAGCCGGCACGAAACTCGGACGGCACCTCGCCCCAGGGGGCGATCACCCGGCTGCGGACACCACCGCGTCCCTTCCAGTCGGTGACGATCTGCAACCACTCCGGACTCGTGCATCGAGCCAGGTCGTCGCGGATCTTGTTCGTCACCGCCTCGAAGAACATCCCTTCGTTCCGAAACGCATGGAAATAGAGCTTGAGGCTCTTCAGCTCCACGCACACCGCCGCCGGTTGATAGCGAACGATGATCGTTCCGAAGTCCGGATGACCGGTCATGGGACAGACTGAGGTGAACTCCTCGTGTCGATGTTCGATGACGTACGAGGTCTCGCCGGGGTTGTCGAAGAACTCGAGGATCTCCTCGGCGATGGGCGTACGGGGTAAATCCGCCATGGGGTCGGGCTCCGATTGCGTGCGGCTCAGATGCCGTAGGTCGTCAAGATCTTGACTACCTTGGGCTGGTCCGGATTGATGCGAACGCTCGCACGAAAGGCATCGGCCGCTTCGACTCTGGCGGCCAGCTCGGTCCGACCGGACTTGAGCCACGCGTTGAGTTCGTTCACGCCCACCCCATTGAGCGCCGGCCAGTACTCGGGATCAATCTCCAACGCGCGCCGGTAGCTCTCGAGGCTCGCGTCGAAATCGCCCGTCTTGAAGTACGCACGGCCGAGTCGTTCCCACACCATCGGAGACGGTGCGATGTTCACGAGCACCTCGCCCGCATTCACCGCTTCGCGGAATCGCTCTTCACGGGCGTAGCATTCCACCAGGTTGGTGATGATCTCGGGATCGTTTCCGGCGAGCTCGATCGCGATCTCGTATTCGTCGATGGCCTCGGGATATCTCTTGGCGAGCATGAGGGCGGTTCCAAGCGCGGCCCGCAGACGTCCATTGGTCGGATCGAGCTCGACCGCCTTTTCCGCGGCGGGAATCGCGCTCCCCGGCATGCCCAGTTCCACCAGGGTGCCGCCCATCGCGTTCAGGGCCTCCACATCGTTCGGATCGATGGTGAGCGCCTTTCTGAACGCTCGAAGCGCTTCTCGCAACTTGCCCAGCGCCCTGAGAACCGCGCCGTGCCCGTACTGGGCCTCGAAGTTCCGGGGCTCGAGCCGGGCCGCTCGTTCGTAGGCGGGCTCGGCACGTGCAAAGTCGCCCTGATCCTGATACGCGCGGCCGATGCCGACGTAGGCGACGGTCAGCGAAGGATTCTCATCGAGGAGTGATTCGAAGATCTCGATGGCCCCGTTGTAGTCGCCGGCGTCGATCGCCAGCTGTCCCTCGGCGGCGGCGGCCGCCTGGGTCGGGGTCGGCTGACGAACGTCTGCCACCGGTTTGGGTTGCTCGGTTTCCCCGGGCTTCGCCGACGCCGCATCCTGCGAAGACCAACAACCCGCCAGAACGGCCAGGATGACCGTGAATGCGAACAGGGTCGACCAGGGATGAAGAGATCGGATCAGAGACATGACACGGGTCCGGGGTCGGGTTCTCGGGGAGGCGATCGCTCGCAAGTCATCGTCCAGGAGCCAGACACCGTAGCCGATCGAGGTTGATCTCGTCCCAGGCACGCCCATCTGGCCCCTCCTCTTTTTCGGTTTCCAAGACCATCGGGATGTCCCGCCAGGCAGCGACCCGTAATACCGCCCGAAAACACGCCTCGCCGCAGGTGCCATCACCGATATGTGCGTGGCGGTCTTTGCGACTTCCGATGGCCCCGATGGAGTCGTTGAGATGCACCGCGAGCACCTGTCCGAGGCCGATGGTCGAATCGAGCCGCTCCAAGACCTCCAGCGCCTTCTCATCCGTCGACATGTCATGCCCCGCGGCGACCGCATGGCACGTGTCGAAGCAGAAGCCGACCCGCTCCGGAACCTTCACTCGATCCCGAATCCAGGCCAGTTGCCCGGGGTCGTATCCGAGATTGGTCCCACTGCCGACGGTATTCTCCAGCGCCGTTCGAACCCGATACCCGCGTGTCTCCTTTTCGAGTCGGTCGAGCGCTTCGACGATTCGTGCCAGACCCTTCTCCTCCGCGGACGTCGGAGACTGGTGGAGGATGTTGGGATCGCCCGGCTTCCGCTTGCCTTCCAGATGCGCACCCGGGTGGGCGACGCACGCGGGAATGCCCAGGACCTCGCACCGCTCGAGCTCCTCTCGTTGGAGCGACACGGACTTCTCCCAGCCCTCCGGGTCGGGTGACGCCATGTTCACGAGGTAGCTGTTGTGACTGACGACTCGACTCGGCTCGTCCTGCCACCCACGTTCCTCGATGGCGGCTTGGAATCGATCGATCTCGTCGGCGACGAGAGGCTTCACCTTCCACTGGCGCTGGTTCTTGGTGAATACCTGCAGACAGTCGCACCGGAGCGGCGAACTCGCCTCGACCGCCTTGTAGAGCCCCCCCGAGATTGAAAGGTGGGATCCGAGCCAGGGCGGCGTGGTCGCCGACAGCAGCGGCTCGGTGGATGGGGTTCGTGCGGGTGTTGACGTCATGGCGATCTCAAGGGGGCCTTCATGAGGATGATTCAATCACGGCGATCTTTGGGGGTGAATCTCGACACCACCTCGTCCTGCCATTCCACTTCGCGTTCCCGCCGTCTCAGATCCACCTGGTCGTGATCGTCACGATGAACCATGCATTGGATGGAGGACCACAGGATGCTGAGGTCGCCAAATACGACGACCAACCACGCGACGGCGACCAGGAGACAGATCAGAGAATCGGCGTTGCCGAAGATTCCTTTTCCAAGATACGTGATGTTGAGACCGGCGCAGACGAGTGTCGCGAGTATCGCGAGCGCTATGACCCACGGCGCCGAACCCAGCAGTCGCTCCGCGACATTGTCCCGGCACCAGGTCGCGGTCGGGGTCGACAACGCGGCCCCGATCGTCAACGCGATGCTGCCGATCCAGAGTTCCGCCGGTACGCGGGGGCCGCTCGACGGCCACGCGTCGAGCGCGACGCGTAGAAGAAGGATCGTCGCCAGAATCCCGAGGACGACCCCCGTCGAGATTCGAACACCCCAGGTCAATCGGGGGCTTCGCGACTCGGGTGGCCGGTGACGTGGCGACACCCGGAACCAGGCGCCCAGCGCGAGTCCGACGCAGCCGATCGAAGCCGCGCTCAGATACCAGCCAGGAAGACGAACGACGACCAGAAGAAGAAGACCGATCAGGAGAACATCGCTCACCACGACGACGCCATGACGCGCGGCCACACCGACGATCGACTTCATCGGGGCTCGGTCGAGACCTTCCAACCATCTCGGCTGATTGCCCAGCTCCCAACCGCATTCCGGACATCTTGCATTGAAATTCAGACCTTGAAGGTCGTAGCCGCACGCAGGACATGTCCGCTTCGTCCCTTGGGAATCCATCGGGGTCAGCTCTGGAGCCTCGCCGCATGCGCGACCGCGTTCCGGAACATCATGAGCCCCGGTGGGGCTTGTTCCTGCGTGGACGTGGCCAGACGGGTCCACGTCGGATGCTGCGTCCAACGCGTGTATCGCTCCGGGTGCGGCATCAATCCGATCACCAAACCGCTCGCATCGCACAGGCCCGCGATCCGACCGGCGGAACCGTTGAAGTTCTCGCCTTCCGCGTACCGCAGCGCGACGAACCCACCCTTCTCGAGCGACTCGAGGATCTCTGGGGATGCGACGAATCGTCCCTCGCCATGCGCACTCGGCAGGATGCGTGCGACCGGATCGATCTCCTCGAGCCCACGAGTCCAGACGCAGTGATGGTCCTCCGGCACCTCGACCCCGGTCCAACGATCCTCGAATCGACCGCTGTCGTTGGGTGCGAGCCCGACGACGGGCGTCGCCGCGACGCCGGACCAGGACGAGTCGCCGAGAGGCCCTGGAAGCAGTCCGGCCTGGACGGCGATCTGAAATCCGTTGCACGGCGCGATCATCGGAACCGAACGGGCGATCGCATCGCGAAACGCCGGGTAGAGATCGCGGCGAATGATCTGGGCCATGATTCGACCCGCGCCGGCGTCGTCGCCGTAGCTGAAGCCGCCGGGGAGCCCGATGAGATCGAATCCCTCGATCATCGAAGGTTCTCGGCGAAGGGTGGAGAGCAGGACCTTCTCCGCCCGGGCCCCCGCGAGCTCGAAGGCCCGCGCGAGTTCGCCATCGCAGTTGATGCCCGGCCCGGTCAGGACCAGGGCGCGCGGAGCTTGTCGGTCGTCATGATCGGAAGCGGGCACGAGGGTCGAACCTCCAGTGGTGGTGGACGTCATCGTCTGCATCCTTCCTGCCAGGCGTCGTGGAATCGTCCCAGCGGTTCCGCCGGCGACTCCGCCCCGTTCGCGGTGACGACCACGGTATCCGCATCGGTCCTGAATCCTCCGACCACCGCGAACGGCAGGTCATCGAAGAGCGATGTTAATCGGTCCAGGTCGCCGGGACGGACTTCCAGCAGATATCGCGACGGGTCTTCGGCGAACGCTCGGGCCGTCACCGTGACCGGTCCGGCCACCGGGAGCGCATCGAGGTCGAGATCGACGCCGAGACCACCGCTGAACGCCATTTCGATCGCCGCCACCAGAACGCCACCTTCGCTCGCGTCGTGCGCGCTCCGCACCAGACCGTCTCGAATCGCGGCGGCGACCGCGGCCGCGGCACGGGGCCCGAACCCCAGATCCGTCGTCGGAAGAAGATCCCGACCGGCGTCGACGTCGCCACCGATTCGCAGATAGTGCGACCCCCCCAGACGATCGCTCGTCGTACCGAGCAGGACGAGCAGATTGCCGTCCTCCTTCGCGTCCATGGTGGTCGCGAAGCGCTCCGACTCGACGATGCCCATGCCGGAGATCAGCAGCGTCGGCGGAATCCGAATCGTACGACCGTCCTCGGTCGAGAACTGGTTGTTGAGCGAATCCTTGCCGCTCACGAACGGCGTGCGATACGCGACGCCGCCGTCCAGGCAGGCCTCCGCCGCACGCACGAGACCACCGAGGTTCCTCGGATCGCCGCAACTTGGCCAGCAGAAGT
>PKCT01000181.1 GCA_002862325.1 Phycisphaerae bacterium | reverse complement strand
TCCTGCTGGTGATCGGCTTCGCGACCATTCCGATCGGATGCGCTAGTGATCCGGCGGATGGATGGTCCATGTCGTGGACCCATCCCGACCGATACCGCAGCGTCTCGATCCCGATGTTCCAGAACCTCACCCTCTTTAGGGGCCTGGAGACCGAGCTCACCAGGGCTCTCGTGGTCGAAATGGAGGCGGCGACGCCCTACAAGGTGACCGGTCCGGGAACTGCGGATACGCTTCTCCGGGGAAAGATCGTCTCGGTCGAGTTGATTTCGCTCTCGAAGGGTCTGGAGACGGGACTTTCGGATGAAATGCTCTTCAAGGCCTCGATCAACTTCGAGTGGATCGATCTCGCGACCGGAGAGGCGATCGTATCCCGAGAGAACTTCACTGCTTCCGCTCTTTTCGTTCCATCACGTCCGGTTCAGGAAACGATCGATCTCGGAAGGTTTGGAGTCGTACAGCAGTTGGCCACCGATCTGGTCGATGCGATGAGAGAGGATTGGTGATCGGAGGGGAATCGGCCTCCGCCACACCTGCGAATCGCATACGAACCTTCCTCTTTGGTACCTCACGATGCATCACACGGTCTTTCAGCAAAACAGCAACCAGAACGATTCCCGCCAGAACGGCGGCGGTCCGGGACAAGGACCGGGGAATCAGCGACCTGGAGCTCCTCAACCCACCAAGCCGGCGCGTCCGCTGATGACCTGGGTGATCCTCTTCGCCCTGGTCGCACTGGTGTGGGTCGTGGTCACTGGATCTCAAGGGCGAGCGAGGGAGATCTCGCTGGATGAGTTCCGCAACCTCGCCGAGGCCGGCCACGTCGAAGTCGGCAGCGTGATCGTGAGCGACATCGCGGTATCCGCCAAGGTCAAGCCGAGCGCCCCGGGCTACTCCGCTCCGAACGCCAAGACCACGCCCAAGGACGGCGTGCCCGTGCAGGTCACCGTGGCGGGCGGCGCCATCGACTACACGCTCGAACGACTTCGTGAATCGAACATCGCATTCGAGATGGAGCGATCCGACAACACCTTCCTGCAGTTCCTCTTCAGCTTCGGCCCGATCATCCTGGTCCTCCTTCTGATTTGGTTCTTCCTCGCCCGGTCGATGCGGAACGCCGGGGGTGGCCCGGGCGGCATGCTCGGCAACTTCGGGAAGAGCAAGCACCGAGTCCAGACGAAGGACACGGTCAACGTGACCTTCAAGGACGTGGCCGGGATCGACGAAGCCAAGGACGAACTGACCGAGATCGTCGCGTTCCTCAAGGATCCCAAGCGGTTTCAGCGGCTTGGCGGAAGAATTCCGCGCGGCGTGCTGCTCGAAGGCCCTCCGGGATGCGGCAAGACCCTGCTCGCGAAGGCGATCGCCGGCGAGGCGGACGTCCCGTTCTTCACGATCTCGGGGTCGGACTTCGTCGAGATGTTCGTCGGCGTGGGCGCCAGCCGCGTCCGCGACCTGTTCAAGCAGGCGAAGGAGAACTCCCCGTGCATCATCTTCCTCGACGAGATCGACGCGGTCGGACGTCGCCGAGGTGGTGGTTTCACGACCGGTGGTCACGATGAACGGGAGCAGACCCTCAACGCGATCCTCGTCGAGATGGACGGCTTCGACGCGACCGACCAGGTCATCGTCATCGCCGCGACCAACCGCGCGGACGTCCTGGATCCCGCGCTCACCCGACCCGGTCGCTTCGACCGAACCGTCGCGGTCACGCTGCCAGACCTGGAAGGCCGTGCGCAGATCCTTTCCGTCCACGCGAAGAAGGTGAAGATGGGGCCCGAGGTCGATCTCGCCCGAGTCGCTCGTGGAACCCCGATGTTCTCCGGTGCGGACCTCGCGGCCCTGATCAACGAAGCGGCCATCATCGCGACCATGCAGGACCAGGACCACGTCGAACTCGCCGACCTCGAAGAGGCCCGCGACAAGGTTCGATTCGGCCGGGCTCGAAAGAGTCGGAAGGTCGAGGAGGAGGACCGGGTCGCGACCGCGTATCACGAAGCCGGTCACGCCGTCGTCCAGGCGATCCTCGACGACGCGGATCCACTCCACAAGGTCACGATCATTCCGCGAGGCAAGGCGGGGGGCGCGACCTTCAGTCTGCCCGAGAAGGACCGCACCGGATTCGGTCGTCGGTACCTCGATGCGACGCTCCGGGTCCTGTGCGGCGGCCGTCTGGCGGAGCAGAAGAAGACCGGCGACGTCTCGAGCGGGGCCAGCATGGACATCAAGATGGCCACGCAGTACGCGCGGGCGATGGTGCTCGAATGGGGCATGAGCGATCGCGTCGGATTCCTGAACTACGCCGGGGACGACAGCCGTGAGATGTACATCCCCGAGAAGGATCACTCCGACCAGACGGCCCGCGTGATCGACGAGGAGGTGCGTCGCATCGTCGACGCGGCGTACGACGACTGCAACCGGATCATCGAGAAGCACTGGGACGAGGTGGTCGCGGTCGCGGAGGCGCTCCTCAAGTACGAGACCATCTCCGCCGACGACGTGGATCGGTTGATGAAGGGCGAATCGCTCTCCAAGCCAACGGTGGCCGAGCTGCTGTCGGCGGAGTCGGCGAAATCGACCCCGACGCCCCCCACGCCTCCGGCCGCGGACGATGCCGACGAGGACCTCGGCGGCATGGTGCCCTCACCCGCCTGACGATCGACCGCGCATCCGCGGCGTCACCCCCGTCACGTATCCGAGTCGCAGCGGAATCACGCGAGCGGAGGAACGCGGGGATCGCGGTCCCCGTCATGTGCGTCGGATGCGGCGAACTGCAGATCGAGGAGTGATCCTCGGAGGTTCGTGATCTTCACCAGAAAGGTGATCAGCAATACGAGAAAGACGAGGCCCAGGAGGGCTTCGACGCAGGCCGTAACCAGCAGAGGTACCTGCTTCATCGCTTCCCGCAGTTGCTTTTCCTCCGGCGTCATTCCACCGGGATCAGCCGGATTCCCGGATGGGACTCCGGTCGCATCCGCTGAAGCGGCGGGCTCGCCGTCCGATGAAGACGTCGCGGCCTCGGTCGAGTCCGAATCCATCGCGACAGTCTCGCCATTGACCACGACCCGCACCCGTGGCTGCTTCTCCTGCGATGTCGTTCCGTCGCGATCGGTCGAGTTCTCGGATGGGGCGCCGGTCGCATCCGCTGGACCGTCGGTCTCGGCGCCGGACGCGGAAATAACGATGTCGGTCGAGTCCGAATCCGTCGCGATGTCTTGACCATTGATCGCGACCCGCACAGGCGGCTGCTTCGCTTGCGATGTCGTTCCCCCCTGCGTCCCAGGACTCGCAGCACGCATCTCTTCGGCGAGATTGGTGGGTCCCGCCAAGGAGATCGTGATCAGACTGACAACCCCCATGATCGTGTAGATCGCGATCATCCACCGACCGAGGGACCGGCCATGGTCCCCCGCCGGAACGCCGGCATCGCCTTCATACGCCTGGAAGGCGGTCGAGAAACTGCCGGGAACACCACGCCCCACCCACCAGACCCAGACCATGTTCACGGCAAGAAGGACGACCTGCAGGACGATGAATCCCCACGTGAACACATCTCCGGAGGTCGATGCTGCGTCGATCGTGAAGGCGGGTCCGATGGTCACGATGGCACTGAGAACACACGCCGCCACCGTGAGTCCCCAGATCACGCCGGGCTGGATGCGACGCTGCTCGACCGGCACCACCGCGACCGCCCGCGCCGTGAAATGGGTGATCACGACGTGGATGATGATCAGGACGAGTACGACGCAGCCGGCAAACGCCGCCGCGAAGGACTGCGCGAACGCTGGGTCGTCAAAGGGATTATCGGTCGGGTTCATGGGTTCTCCTTGGTCACCTGTGCGACCGCAGGGTAGCGGATTCCTCTCCAAGACCACGGTGGCCGGGCTGCTGTCGGCGGAGTCGGCGAAATCGACCCCGACGCCCCTCACGCCTCTGGCCGCGGAGGATGCCGACGAGGACCATGGCGGCATGGCGCCCTCACCCGCCTGAGCGACGCGACCACGAGGTCCCGCCTCGCCCGACGTCGATTGAACGACCGCCCTCGAGCTCTCGAGAGCTCGAGGGCGGTCGCTTCGGTGCAGGCCGCGTTCGCGATCACACCTCGGTGGGCGGGACGTCGCGCCCGTAGAACTCGTCGTCGGGGTTGCCGCGCTGCAGTTCCAGCATGGCCCGACGCTGCTTGGTGATGTTGACCAAGAAGCTAATGAAGAGGACCAGACACACGATCCAGAAGAGGCCGCTGCCGCACCCGGTCAGGATCTCCAGCAAATTGACGTCCGGCGGGGTCGCCGGACCGGTCCCCTGCTGGTCCATCGCCTCCCGCGCTCGCCGGATCTCCCTCGCCGGATCGCCCTGGGAGATCGTCGCGACGAGCCCGAACACGCTCGCGATGACGAGCATCGCGGTCATCCACAGGCCCAGACCCTTGCCGTGATCGCCGACCGGCACCCTGGGATCGTCGCCGTACTCCTCGAACCCGGCGGTGAAGCTCTTGGGGATGCCGAGCCCGACCCAGCCGGTCCACACCACCTGCAGCAGGGTGTAGGCGATCTGCGTCGCCAGGACCATGGGGACGAGGAACGCCGGTGCCGTGTCCAGGTTGAGCACCAGGAAGATCGTCGCCACGGACGCTGCGATGCCCAACGCCCATCCAAGCGCCAGGAGACCCCAGATCGCCGTTGGACCGATCGCCCGTCGGTCGGGCGGCACGACGGCGACGGCCCGCGCGGTGAAGAACCCGCAGATCGCGCCGACGACGATGTTCACGACCAACCCGATGACGACGCCGCCCAGGATGATCGCCATGAGGAGGGCCTCCGGATTCGGACCGCCTGCTGTACCCATTGGTGCGCCTCCTGAATTGCGGATCGAGGACACCACGGTACAGACTTTGATGGCCCGATGGCCGCGGGTTAGTCCTGCTGGTCGAACATCGCCTTGCTTCGCAGCAGATGGTGGTAGTGCTGCGCGAAGCGGTGGGCCTCGTCGCGAATCGCCTGGCAGAGCTTGAGCCCCAGGTTCTCCCGACCGAGCCGCACGGGCTCGCTGCGCCGCTGGATGTGGATCAGCTCTTCCTTCTTGGCGAGCGAGATGACCATCGGCGGCTTCGTCTCGAGCGTCTCGAACGCCTCGAGGGCGGCATGCAGTTGACCGAGCCCCC
Organism: Phycisphaerae bacterium; assembly: GCA_002862325.1. Taxonomy (GTDB): domain Bacteria; phylum Planctomycetota; class Phycisphaerae; order Phycisphaerales; family SM1A02. The sequence continues at coordinate 4,055 of PKCT01000181.1, read as the reverse complement.
CGTCGATCAGGATCACGTCGGGATAGAGCTCCTGGCCGTCGCCCGCCTCGCGGTACCGACGACTCACGACCTCGCGGATCGCCATGTAGTCGTCGTTGTCGACGCTCTTCACCTTGTAGCGTCGATAGCCGTCCTTGAACGGACGCCCATCGATGAAGCAGACCTTCGAGCCGACCGTCTCGCCGCCTGCGAGGTGCGCGATGTCGATGGCCTCCATGCAGCGGATCGGATTCTCCAGGCCCAGGGTCTTCTGGAGCGATCGGATGCCCTTGGTGGGGTCGTGGACGAACGAGGTGACCTCCGGCTGCCAGTCGAACTGGCCGTCCTCGCCCCGCCGACGCTCCCGCTCGTCGAGCCGTTCGATCGCCCGGATCTGATCGCGGAGAACGGCGGCCCGCTCGAACCGGCGGGCGTCGGCGGCTGCCTCCATCTCCTCGCGCATCTCCCGCATCATGCGGCTTCGCTTGGACCCCAGGAACCGGATGAACCGATCGATGTCCGCTCGGTAGTTCTCGGTGCCGATCCGGTTCGCGCAAGGGGCGGTGCACTGTCCGATCGAATGCAGGAGGCACGGCCGGAAGGATCGGTTCTTCGGATCATCGGCGCGGATGTCGAGATCGCAGGTTCGAAAGCGGAAGACCCGCTGGAGGAGCTGGACCGCCTGCCGAAGCGCGGTCACGGAGGTGAACGGACCGAAGAGCTTCGCGCCCTTGAAGCGATCGTCGGCGGGATTGCGGGTGATGAAGACTCCTGGAAACTCCTCGCCCAGGGTGATCGCGAGATATGGAAAGGTCTTGTCGTCGACGAGCCGTTCATTGAACCGGGGGCGAGTGTCCTTGATCAACCGACTCTCGAGCAGGAGGGCTTCCCATTCGCCCTCGCATTCGATGACGTCGAAATCCTCGATCAGCTCCAGCATCCGTCCCTTCTTGGGGCCGAGATCGGCGGAAGGCTGAAAATAGGAGGCGACCCGGTTGGGCAGGATCGAGGCTTTCCCGACATAGAGCACGATCCCCGAAGCGTCCTTCATGAGGTAGACGCCGGGTTTGCGAGGCAGCTCGCGTGCCTGACGGGCCAATCGCCCGAGCCGAGGCTCGTCGGGGGCGTTCTCGGTCCGAGATGGTCGATCCTGGTCAGTCATGAACGGGCCTGGGGTCGATACCCCATCCTTTTGTCCACAGATCCATATTTCAATACCGGACTTCCGGATCCTGCCGTTGCATTCGGGGGTGGTTCCCGTCTAGCATAGAAGCCCGGCGGGGATCGTTCCCGCCATCCATGCACCGAGGTGCACTGTCGTTCGCCTCAACATTGTCTCCGGAGTTTTCCATGAAGACCATCTTCACTGCCGCCGCCCTTGCCGCCGCTTTCGTCCTGACCGGCTGCAACAACAACAAGACCACCGACGCGGCTCCCGGCGCGACCAGCGGATCCTGCTGTAGCACCGACGGATGCTGCAAGACGGCCTCCCCTGGTGCGACCAGTGGTGACTGCGCCTCCTCATGCAGCAGTGCCGCCGCTCCCGGCGCCGTCTCCAGCGACGCGGGCTGCGCTTCCAGCTGCTCGAGCAAGTCCGCCGCCAGCTGCCCCTTCTCCGGTGGTGACAAGATGGACAAGATGCCGCCGGCCCCCGGCGCCGTTTCCGGCGACTGCAGCAGCAAGAAGTCCTGCGCTTCCAGCTGCAGCAGCAAGGGCTGATCCGACGGATCGTCCCGATCCCAGTGACCACCACTGGGCAAGCGAATGACAAGACGCCCGTCCCCGTTCAACGGGGGCGGGTGTTTTCATCGGGGCGATCGAGCTGTCAAGGTCGTACCATGCGGGCGTGATGAACCACGACACCGCCAAGCCATCCTCGCGAATCCTCCTGACCGGCGGCCGCCTGCTCTCCCCCGCCGACGACCTCGATCTCTCGGGAGACGTCCTGATCGAAGATGGGCGGATCGTCGCCCTCGGCCAGGATGTGGACGCCGGATCGGCGGACCACCGGATCGACGCCGACGGCCTTCTGGTCTGTCCCGGATTGATCGATCCTCACGTGCACCTTCGGGAACCGGGACAGGGCGCAAAGGAGACGATCGCCACCGGCACGGCTGCCGCGGTCAACGGTGGATTCACGAGCGTGTGCTGCATGCCCAACACCGCGCCGACGATCGACTCGGCGGATCAGGTGGAGTGGGTGCGTCTCAAGAGCGAGGCCACGGGGCGATGTCGCGTGTTCGTGGCGGCGGCCGCCACGATCGGACGCCGGGGAGAGTCGATCGCGCCGATACACACCGAGATCGCCGCCGGAGCGGTGGCCATCACCGACGATGGGGACGGGATCGACGACGCCGCCATGATGCACAGGGTCCTGGCGACGTGTGCGAGCCTCGGCGTGCCGTTCATGCAACATTGTCAGGATCCGAGTCTGACCCGCGATGCGACCATGCACGAAGGAGTGGTGAGCGCACGGCTCGGCCTGGTCGGCTGGCCTCGGGTGGCCGAAGAGATCATGCTCGAGCGGGATCTTCGGCTGAATCGTTCGATCGGTGCGTGCTACCACGCCCAACACCTCTCGAGCGGCGGAAGCGTCGCGATACTCGACCAGGCCCGCCGCGACGGCGTACGGGCCACCGGTGAAGTCTCCCCGCACCATCTGCTGCTCACCGACGCAGCCTGCGATGGATTCGACACGAACGCGAAGATGAACCCGCCGCTTCGCGAGGAACGCGACCGCCAAGCCCTGGTGCAGGGTGTCGCCGATGGCGTCATCACCGTCCTCGCCACCGATCACGCGCCGCACGCCGCCGCGGAGAAGGCGCTGCCGTTCGAGGAGGCGCCGCTGGGCATCATCGGCGTCGATTGTGCATTGCCGCTCTACGTGGAGGCCCTGGTTGCGAGTGGTGCGATCGAATGGCCGCGACTCGTCGAGCTGCTGACCATTGAACCCGCCCGTCTTCTCGGGCTCGATCGGATGGGACTTGGAAGGCTCCGACCGGACGGTCCCGCGGACATCACCGTGATCGATCCCGAGCTTGACTGGACGATCGACGTCGAACAGTTCGCCTCGCAGTCCCGGAACTCACCGTTCCATGGACGCAGGGTCCGAGGGAGAGCGATGCTGACGATGGTCGGAGGCAGGATCGAGTGCGATCGGCTCGGCGTCGCATCGATGGCCTGACCCCTCGCCACCGTCGCCCCCGTCAGCATTCCGATCCGAGTTCCGACAGGATGATGCCGAGATCGGCCGAGCCGACGAGGCCATCTCCATTGAGGTCGGCGGGGAGAATCCCACCCGCCTGATTCCAACCGGCGAGCAGGATCGCGAGGTCGGCCCCATCCACCGTCGCATCACCGTTGAGATCGCACGAGCACGTCACCCCGGTCCCGAAGTAGGTCGCCGCATGGTTCCAGGCCGCAGGGCCGATGACGATCCCCATCATTCGTCCTGGGAGATCGTCCGCCGGCGGGTGGATTCCACCCCAGATGCGGCTCAGCGAACATTGATCGCTGGCGTCGCGATAGGTCGCCCACTGGAGACGAACGTCCACGCTCGGCCCCTCCTCGAAGACCAGGAATTCATTCGCCTCGGCGACGTACTCCCCCATCCCGCCCGGGAACGACTCGCTCCCGGTCAAGCGGGTCATCAGTTCGGCGGCGGCACGGCTGAAGGTCGAGTGACCGGAGACGTATCCCGCGAAGTTCGGTGTGACGAAGGTCGGCCGCTGGTACGGCCACCAGTCCTCGGCGAGGATCCAACCCACACCCGCCATGGTCGTGGCGGAATCGCCGATGGCATCCGGACCGCGCCAGCAACGAACCGCGATTCGCCCGAGATTCTCGCCCACGATCCCCCGCAGATGTTCATGACGCTCTCCCGGACCGCTCGACGCCTCGGTCACCGTCTCGACGAGACCGCTGATGAGACGAAGCCCCTGGGGGTGATAGTTGGCCGCGGACGCATCGGTCCGCTGACCGTTCTCCGCCATCCAGCGAATGGCGGAGATGGGGCGGACGTAGTCGTACCACCCCTTCGCGCTCCACGCGGCGATCGCGGCGTCGTGCATGCAGCC
>PKCT01000211.1 GCA_002862325.1 Phycisphaerae bacterium | reverse complement strand
GCCCGCCGGTCCCACCGGCGACGCCACGGGCGGGCCGCTCAAGAGCACCGTGAATCCGCGTTTGAGCATCGTCGTGACGAGCCACTGTTCCGGTGGGTTGTACCTCGCAAGGCTGCCGAGAACCACGACCAGCGTGTTCTGGTAGGCGAGGTTCGGAGCACTGGGGGTGAGCAGGATGCCGTCGGTCGCCCGTCGTCGAGGAATGGGGGCGACGGTCGGGACGCGGCCTTCATCGGTTTCGAGGACCGCGATCACCCACGTCCAACGCTCGACGAGATCCGGATCGACCATGGTGAGCACCGGGTGGCGACTCACCTCGTCCTCTCGAAAGGGACGCCACAGTTCGACCGGCCCCGCGTCGGTCGTTCGTCGCATCCTGATCCGCTCGCGGTCGAGCCCTTCCACCTTGAATCCGCGCGGTGCGTCCGGCACCCCGTGCTCGGTCGGGTCGGACGCTTTCCAGCTCGGCCAGGTGGACGCGGGGGGCGGTTCGGTCGGTCCGGATCTTGGCTGCCCTGGTGTGCGGGTGACGCAACCGGTGGCGATGAGCGGGATCGCGAGGGACGCGAGAACGATCGACGCGATGCGTCCGGAGTCGCGGTGCCGGTTCACGGCCACACCGTCATCGCACGGTTGTCGATGAGTCTCACATCGCCATCCGCCCAGCGGAGACGGGCCGCGATCAGCGCCCGGGTCGGTTCGGTGAGGTCTCGGACGGGGCGAAGCGACTCCGGATGACGCACGACCGCGTAGTCGACCTCGAGTTCATGGGCCAAGAGCGTCTCGGTCATGAGCTTCTCGGCGGTCTCCGGATGTTGCGCCGCCTGGGCCACCTGCAACGCCTTTACGAGACCGAGGGCCCGCGCTCGCGCTTCGGACGGGATCCGCTCGTTGCGGCTCGACATCGCCAGGCCGTCCGATTCCCGGACCGTCGGGGTAGAAGCGACCGTGATGTGGCGAAGATCCGGGGTGTCGCGGACCATCGCTCGGATCACCTGGAGTTGCTGCCAGTCCTTCTCGCCGAAGACGGTGTGGGCCGGTTCCACATGTCGGAGGAGTCGATCCACGATCAGACACACGCCACCGAAGAAGCGAGGCCGATTCCCATCCTCGAGTCCGGGGGTGCGAGCGACCTCCGGAAGGTCCGCGTCGACCGCCGCTTCGATCGCGGCTTCCGGTCCTTCGGGGTACATGGTTCTGGCGGCTGGGGCGTAGATGGCGTCACATCCCGCCGCCTCGGCCAGGGCGACGTCGCGATCCAGATCGCGTGGATACTCATCGAAGTCCTCGCCTGGTGCGAATTGCGTCGGGTTGACGAAGATACTCGCGACGATCGGGCCTCCGAGCCGGCCTGCGGCACGGATCAGCGAGAGGTGTCCCTCGTGGAGGGCGCCCATCGTGGGTACCAGAACCCCTCCGGCGTAGCCGGCCAGATCCCGGCGGTCGTGTATCACCGTGGTCGTCGACATCGAGGTCCAAGTCTACGTTCGAGGCCCCAGGCCGGCTCTGGAGGTGGACCCGTGGCTCGGCTACAATATGGATTGAGCCTGACTGCATCCTCAACGAAGGGTCGACGAACCCCCGAAGAGGGCGAGAAAGGTCTTCCCCCACCCCGAACGTCGCCCCCCAGGAGCCTCGTGTGAATCTTCCGATCTACATGGACAACGCCGCGACCACTCGCACCGACCCCAGAGTGGTCGAGGCGATGCTTCCCTCCTTCACCGAGACCTACGGAAACCCCGGAAGTCGAAACCACGCCTTCGGCTGGGAGTCGGAGAAGCTCATCGACAAGGCGCGGGCCCAGGCGGCATCGCTCATCGGAGCCGGACCGAAGGAGATCGTCTGGACGAGCGGCGCGACCGAGAGCAACAACCTCGCGATCAAGGGCGCCGCCCAGATGTACGCCAAGGCACCCGCCGGCTCGGAAGGACGCGGGCACATCATCACGGCCATCATCGAGCACAAGGCCGTCCTCGATCCCTGCAAGCGTCTGGAACGCGAAGGCTTCGACGTCACCTGGCTCGAGCCCGGGCCCGATGGAATCATCACCGCCCAGATGGTGAAGAAGGCGATGCGCGACGACACCATCCTCGTCACGATCATGTGGGCCAACAACGAAGTCGGCACGATCAACGAGGTTCCCGAAATCGGCGCGGCCTGTCGGGAACGCGGCATCGTGTTCCATACCGACGCGACGCAGTGGGTCGGCAAGATGCCCACCGACGTCGAGAAGGACAACATCGATCTCCTCTCTTGGTCGGGACACAAGATTTACGGTCCCAAGGGCGTCGGCGCCCTCTACGTTCGACGTCGCCGTCCCCGAGTCCGGCTTCAGGCCCAGATGGACGGTGGCGGGCACGAACGCGGCATGCGTTCGGGCACGCTCAACGTCTCGGGCATCGTCGGATTCGGAGCCGCGTGCGAGATCTGCGAGCAGGAGATGGAATCCGAGCGTGAACGGCTGCTCGCCCTCCGTCTCAAGATGGAACGGGAGCTCGCCTCGCGCATGGACGTGGTGGAGATCAACGGGCATGCGGAGCGACGGCTTCCCCACCTCACCAACATCTCCTTCGGCTTCGTCGAAGGAGAGTCGCTGATGATGGGCATCAAGGACATCGCCTGCTCGAGCGGTTCGGCCTGTACGAGCGCCAGCCTCGAACCGAGCTACGTTCTCAAGGGACTCGGGCTCGGCGACGAACTGGCCCATTCCTCGCTTCGCCTCTCGCTCGGTCGATGGACGACCGAGGAGGAGGTCGACCACGCGATCGATGGGATCGTCGAGGCGGTCGAGCACCTGAGGCGGCTCAGTCCGCTCTACGATCTCCACAAGGAGGGGATCGACATCACCACCATCGAATGGCAGACCCACTGAGACGGGCTTGACGCCCCCTTTGAAGGAACACGCTCCATGGCGTATAGCAACAAGGTCATCGACCACTACCAGAACCCGCGCAACGTCGGCTCTTTCGGAACCTCCAACGAGGTCAAGGATCGCTCGGACGTCGGCGTCGGCATCGTCGGCGCCCCCGAATGCGGCGATGTGATGCAGCTTCAGATCAAGGTCGGCGACGACGGCCGGATCGAGGACGCCAAGTTCAAGTGCTTCGGATGCGGCTCGGCCATCGCGAGCTCCTCGCTCGCCACCGAGTGGATCAAGGGCAAGTCGGTCGACGAGGCCCTCGAGATCAAGAACACCCAGATCGTCGAGGAACTCGCGCTGCCCCCCGTCAAGATCCACTGCTCGGTCCTGGCCGAGGACTCGATTCGCACCGCGATCAACGACTACAAGAAGAAGAACGGCGAAGTCGTCGACGATCACCACCACCACCACCACGACCACTGACCGATCCTTCGCCGACGCGATTCGCCCCCAAGGAGTTCATCCATGCCCGTCAACGTGACCGAGACCGCCGCCCGTGAAATCGATGCGATCATTCGTCAGCAGGATCTCGATCCCGCGAAGATCTGCCTCCGCGTCGGAGTGAAGGGTGGCGGCTGCAGCGGATTCAGCTACCTCCTCGACCTGACCGAGGTCCAGAAGGACTCCGACGAGCTCTGGGAGTTCACCTACAACCGGCGTCCGGCTCCGGCGTCGACCGCCGCGGAAGGGGAAGGTGGCACCGCCGTCGCGACCGGCGACGACGCCGAGGCCGCGGGTGAGCCCTTCACCGTCAAGGTGGTCTGCGATCCGAAGTCCTATCTCTACCTGAACGGCACCGAGATCGACTTCAAGGACGAAATCATGGGTCGAGGGTTCGTATTCAACAACCCCAACGCCACCAACACGTGTGGTTGCGGCTCCAGCTTCTCCGCCTGACGCCACCCTGATGCGTTGAATTCGAAGGGGATCCCGTCCCCGGGGCCGCTGGCCGCGGGAAGGGGATCTCATGCGTCGCATCCTGTTCGTCCGTCCGGGGGTACTGGCTTGCCTCTGTCCCGAGATGGAGCTGCCCACCCACGCCCAGGAATCCGGACCAGCGACGCAATCCGATTCGTCGAATGTGGAGGTCGAGTCGACATCCTCGACGGCGCAGGCGATGCGATCCATGGATCGGTTTCGCGGAGTGGACACCGACCGAAGCGGGGCGATCGACCGGGAGGAGTCCCTCTTGATTCCAACGCTTCGCAGGTGGCCGGATCTGTTCGACCGCATCGACACCGATGGGAACGGCCGGATCAGCGCCGCCGAATTCCTCGCCCTGGCCACGTATTCCGACGCGCTGCGGGCCGCTCGGCGTTCCGCCGACGAGGGCGTTCTCGGCGGAGTCCGACGGCGAGCCGACATCGTGTATCTGCCGGAGGGAGACCCGATCCTGCAGTCGCTCGATCTGTACGTTCCGATGCCGCTGCCCGCGACGTCGTGGAGCTCGGCGAAGGGCGAGGCGTCGGCGCTGGAGTCGCGGTCCTTCCTGATCATGATCCATGGTGGAGGATGGAAGCACGGCGACAAGGCGAATGCCGGGGTGAGCGCACCAAAGGCCGGGTGGGCGGTCGATCGCGGATGGGTCTTCGCGCGCGTCAACTATCGACTCAGTCCCGTGGTGCAGCACCCCGATCATGCGGTGGACGTCGCGGCCGCGATCGCCTGAATTCGTGATCATGCGGCGGAATTCAGCGCCGATTCGGAATGCATCGTGGTCATGGGGCATTCCGCGGGTGCCCATCTGGCGGCGATCGTGGCCACCGATCGGCGTCTCTTGGGGCCGCACGGGATGGAGCCAGCCGATCTCGCCGGCGTCGTGCTGCTGGATGGTGCGGCATACGGCATCCCCCGGGTCGTGGACCAACTCGAGTCCGATTCCGGTCGGAGACGATCGTTCGAGGATGCGTTCGGTCCTCGATGGCGGGAGACTCCGCCGCGCGGGGAGGGGGACGAGACTGCGCGACTCGATCGATGGCGAGACGCGTCCCCTCGGCACCACATCGTCGAGGGCCGTTCCTATCCGCCGATGCTCGTCGTCTACCAGGGATCCAGGTGGCTCGCGGCCCGCACCAGCGGCGCTCTCCTCGCGGCGCTGCGGCGGGTGGGGGCTTGGGGTCGCGTCGTCCCGGTCGACGAGGACCACGTGGCCTGCAACTGTGATCTCGGCATTCCCGGAGACGAATTGACCGTCGCGGTCGAGGGGTTCTTCGACGGTCTGTCGGAATCGAGGACGCCCGGTTCGCCGGAGGACGCGACGATTCAGTCGAGATAACCAGTCGTCGAAGCGTGGGGCCGGCGACCCGCTCGAAGGTCGCGACCGTCTCGGGCGACAGGTCCCGCCGCCAGCGTCCGACGCTGCTCGAGGAGATCTCGCCGCCGAGCCGTTCGAACTCCGGGCGGTCTGCACGGCGATCGGTCGCCCTGGACTGCGAGTCGGGCTGTTCGGGCTCGGCTTTCAGGCCGAGATGGGATCTGGGCCTGCGTACCCGCTCGCGATTCGTGGCGTACGCCTCTGATGAGTTACGTCGCAGTGGTGGATCGTCGCCGAAGGCGAAACCGGGCAATCAGCGCATCCAGCGCTTGATCAGCGAGCGGATCCCTCCCTGGTCTAGCTTGGTTAGCGTTCGGGCGTTCCTTATGCCCCACCACGGTAGTGTCGCTCCGGACATCGCGAGGGCTCTTGTCGATCCTTGCAGGGATCCCACGTCATACCCGAGCCGTGCCGCGGCAGGACCCGTGATTTTTCGAAGCCAGGCGCATTCGGCGTTCGAGAGCGGTCGCTGTTCAACTCGTCCGTCTGCGAAGCTGGAGTTGTCCTTTGCGAACGACGCCGACGTTACGTCGGGGAGCTTAAGGTGTTCCCTGACCCGCGGAAGCCAGATCTCGGGGGCGGACGCCAGGTCTTCGAGTCTGACGAGAAAGACCTGCTCGTACCGGTCTGCCCGTTCCGCCGCCTCGTAGGTTCGCCGGGCCACGAGGCTCGCCATCGCGGGGTGATAGATGCGATGAAACAGACGGCGGGCTTCGGGTGACTTGCGATCTCCCTGCTGCTTGTAGGACTGGAGGAACGCCGCGGGGCTGCGAATCATCACGACGAACCGGGCGTCCGGAAAATACCCGAGCATCCGATCGAGGTACATCATGTGGTGTGGCGTCTTCTCGACCCAGAATTTCCTTCCCGTGAGCGACAGTACGGTGTCGGTGATCGCCTGGAAGAGGACGTCCGGCGAGCATGGGGCGGTGGTACGTCGCATCGCTTCCGCAATATCGTCGGAGACTGAGGTGCGTTCCGGCCACAGACCGGAGGTGCCAGCAGGATCGAGTTTGAGGGTCGCGAATCGTTCGGCGTGCCTCTCGATCGCGCTCTGGTCAAGATGTCCGTTTTGGTCGGGTTCGATCCAGTTCCGTCCAAAGAACAGAGTTTCTCCAAAAGCGGCGACCTCCGGATCGAGACTTAGAGCGCGGATAATCGCGGTTGTACCGGCCCGGGGCATGCCCACTATGAAACGCCCCGGATTCGTCGGCTCTTTCGTGGCTGTTCTGTCGTTCACTGAATCGCCTCAATTGCGCGGACGGTGTCCGCGATTAGGGCCTGTGGCGACAGAGGGCCTCCCACCGCCGTCCGCATCCACGCGTCGGGCGTGACCGATCCGATCGCGCAGATCCGTCTGGTCTCCGCCGCGAGATCGCGGCCACGCATGTAGCTGCGGATCTGATGGCTCATCGTGCGTCCGATCGCATAGTCGGCGAGATAGAGCGGATGGCCGAGCATGTGCTGATACGCCCCCAGGATGTGATAGGGATCGTCTCCGAAGTGACGCTGGAAGAACTCGGCCCAGACCTCTTCGCTGTGGCGGAGCAGCGCGGCCCTGATCGTCTCCGGGCTGCATGCGTCGCCGAGCGTGTAGATCTCCCTCCAGGTCCGGAGTTCCACGAGGCTCGGCCCCGCGATCTGGCAGGTCATCAGCATGGCCGCGATCGTCTCCTCGTGGTACGCCCGATCCGCCGCGTCGGCGTCCTCGATGCCGAGGACGCGCTTGGCCAGGGACTGGTAGAGGAACGCGAACGCCTCGGTGCATGCGGTGTTGGGTACGCCGCGAAGGGCCGGCCGGGGTACGAAGAAGGTGGAGCAGAGTTGTTCGAGGTTGTGGCCGAGCTCGTGCATCGCGGTGTCGAACCCGTCCCATCCGAGCTGGTCCTTGAGGCGATTGGTGCGCAGCCACGCACCGTACTCGGCCAGTTGCGGCCGCATCGCGTGGCCGGAACCCCGCGCGATCTCGACTCGGACCCGCGTGCCCAGGAACTCGGCGTCGCCATCCGGCCAGCCGAGGCCACGCAGGATCTCGGGAAGCTTCGCCTGGAACTCCGTTTCGTCACGACACAGCCGGGCGACCTCCGCGTTCATCTCGTCCGCGTCGCGGGTCTCGAAGAGGTCGTCGAAGTAGATGTCGTGCGCCTCGAGGGGGCGTTCGAGTCGCGACTCCAGGAGCGACGCCAGGTCGCCCCGGACCGGAGCCGACAGAAGATCGACGAGAAGTCGCTCGACCTCCTCCTCGGGAATCTCGCGTTCCAGTCCGAACTTCCGCGCGATCGCGGTGGGGTGGTCTCGGTGGTGCTCGTCGAAGGCCCTGGCCACCGTGACGTTGTCCATCCAGTGTTCGTATCGGAGCAGGTCGATCGAGTCGCCCGCGGCGCCGCCGTCGACGGTGTTCGCTTCCGGATCCCAGTCGCTGGTCGTCGATTCGTCCATGATCGCCTGCGGAAGCGTTCCGTCGATGTACCGGCTCATGGTCCACGCGAGGGCACGCTGCTTGTGTACGCCGTCGGGGTCGTTGTAGCCGGCCTTGATCTCCTCGCGGACGAGCCAGTGGGCGAGCAGGCGACGGTCCGCCTCGAACCATCGTCGCCCGGATCGGTCCACCATGGTTCCGACTGGGATGTGGAAGTTCGAGACCCAGTGGTAGCTCTTGAAGTGCAGTTCGCGTCCAAGATCCGCGACCGCCTTGGGAATACGTGGTCCGAAGCCGCCGACGATGCGGGCCTCCGCCCATCGTGCGGCATCCCAGTCTCCGCCCTGCGTGAGCATCTGACTCAGCGTCGACTTCTCGAAATTGAGCAGCGCCACGAATGCGAGCTTCTGGGCGTAGAACTGTTCGACCAGATCCGGGGCCGGATCGAAGGTCGCCAGAAGCGAGTCGGTCTCCGGCAGCGAGTCGCCGACCAGATCGCTCCAGCGGCGCAGATTGCGTCGCATCTCGTAGAGATGTCCGCGGATCTGCTCGGTCGCGGTCTCGAGTCGGTCGAGAAGCCGCATCCGGTCGTCCGCGCTCGACGCGAAGTGGGCGAGGCAGAACGTGCGGAACCCCTCGTCGTCGCCGTCGGCGGGGAGCCAGCGTTCGGCGCACTGGGCCACCCCGCGTCGGGCCGTCTCCTCGACGGTTTCGCCGTGGGCGTCCACGATCGCGTCGATCGCGGCTTGGCATGCGGTGGGGGAGAGCGAGGGCTGTTCGGTGTGTGTGGTGCTCATGCGGCGATCGTAGGGGACTCCAGGATCCCGTGGGGCGGTAGGCTGCCGGGATGAGCGAATTGCATGCAAGGTCCCTTTCCGCGGCGACCACCGTCCTCGCGTGTCTTCTGGCCCTCTCGGGATGCGCCTCCCAGGTCAGGGAGCACTTCTCCGAGCTCCGGGTGGGCCTCACCCCATCGGAGGTCGAGGCGCTTCTGGGGCGGCCCAGCATCGTGATCCCACCCGAGGTCGCCGAGGACGGGACGGTGTTGACCGGACCCCGATGGCAGTACGGGGACAACCTGAGCACGACGACGACGGCGGCGGCGTTCCCTCGCACCGTCCCCGATCGGGTCTGGGTCGTGTGGTTCGATCCAGAGGGGCGGGTGAGTTCATGGCGGCCGCCGATCGTCGAGGCGACGAGTTCGGTCGAGTCCTCGGATGATCAGTCCGGCCGGACTCCGCTCTTCGATTCGCCGACGCCACCCAGGAACAGGTAGTCGAATTCGACTCCGCGTCGCAAAAAGAACGCCGGCGAACGTCGTGGACGTTCGCCGGTGGGATGTTCTGCGTCGGGTGCAGGACCGATCAGGCTTCCGCGGCCATCTTCTCCGCCTTGGCGCGGGCGTCGTCGAGCGTGCCGACGTACATGAACGCGCTTTCGGGGAGGTCGTCGCCTTCGCCGGCGCACAGCCTCTCGAACGACTCGATCGTCTCTTCGAGGCTCGTGGTGATGCCGGGGAATCCGGTGAAGACTTCGCCCACGTAGAAGGGCTGCGAGAGGAATCGCTCGATCTTGCGGGCTCGGGCGACGGTCAGTTTGTCCTCTTCACTCAGTTCGTCGACACCGAGGATCGCGATGATGT
>PKCT01000058.1 GCA_002862325.1 Phycisphaerae bacterium | reverse complement strand
CGACGTCTGGTCGAGGCCGGGAGGCTGGCGGAGCGGGGAACGGCGATCGCCGTGGTCGGGACCCAGGAGGTGCCCCGAGCGTGTGCCGCCATCGACGCCGGCGGAGACGCTCGGCAGCGCGGCCTGGTGGTCCTGGCGGTCGACGATCCGGTCGGGGCGCCGGGCGTCCCGGTTCGGCGGTACTTCTCCGATCTGGATCTCCCCGTCATCGAACCGGGCGATCTCGAGGAGGTCAGGCAAAGCATCGAGCATGCGGCGATGTTCGCAGATGCGCTCGGTGGACCAGTCGCGGTCGTGGTGGACGAACAGATCCTGAGGACGAACATCACGCTTTCGCTTCGTCCCAATCGGGTCGTGGAGACCCGTGACGCCGCGGCCGCGTTGAGACGACGGAGGGTGGCCCGGGGTCTGGCGGATTCGGAGCTGGTGCAGATCACCCGTCGACTCGGCCTCGACCAGGCCGTGGCCATGCCGAGTCCGGGGGAACGGGAGGTCCTGGGGATCGTCGCCACGGGCATCACCTCGATGTCGGTTCGACATCTGCTCGAGGAACTGCGTCTGACCGGTCGGGTGCCGACGGTCCTTCTTCGCGTGGTGCATCCCGTCGACACCGCACCGATCGAGCGCCTGCTCAAGCGGTGTCGTCTCGTCCTGGTGCTGGAGAATCGGCCTGGACTCCTGGCCTCACTCGTGCTCGATCTCGCGGAACGCATTCGCGAATCCGGCGAAGAGGTCGCCGAGGTCGCCTGGAGCGATCTACCGACGACCGACTCGAGTCGGATCCAGCGCGGAGACGGCGCCCAACCCTCGGTGATCGCACGTCGACTGCTGCCGCTTCTTCGGGAGATCCGACCCGGTCTCGACATAGACCAGAGACTCGGGACCTCGAAAGGCCACGGGCAGATCGACCTGCCTCCCAGATCGGTCCGGGGAGGACGCGGCGGGCTCGGCGCGATTCGACGAGCTGCGGTCGCCGCGGACCGCGTGCTCCGACGCGAATCCGAGGACCACGAGCCGATGGCGCTCTCCATCAACGGACGTGGCCAGGCGGGATTCAAGGGCCGGACGGTCGGGGTGGAGGTCATCGATCGGTCGCGTCTGCTCACCGAAGCGGTCCCACTCGTCTCCCGTCGGGATTCGAGGATGCCGTGGGTGATGGTGGTCGCGGATCGCGATGTGGATGGACTCGATGCGGCCCGCATCCTCGATGCGGCCATCCCGACCGGTGGCGAGGCCACACCGAAGGTCCAGGTCCTGGAGGACCCGGACGAAGCAAGGCTTCGAGATGCGATCGTCGCGGCGGCCCAGGCGACCCGGCCGACCATTCTGGTGACTCGATATCGGGAGGCTCCGCGGGACGACGACGAGGAGCTCGACCGACTGGGATACTCGCCGGTGCTGAGGGTTCGGACCCAGATCCAGGAGATCTGCGGTGTCCGCCACCGGGAGACGCCTCGAGTCGACGAGACGATTCCAAATCTGCAGGAGATCCGCAGCTCGATGCGGCGGGAGAAGGTCGGTCGACGCCTGCAGGGGCGGTGGATCGCCCGGATCGGCCATCTGGTGGAGATCGCCGAGATCGTGCGGCAGCGGGCGCCACTTCCTCCGACCAAGATCACGAGAGTGGCGATTTCGCCGCCCGCGCCGAGGCACCGTGGGCAGGGAAGATGGCGGGCGCACGTCGCCGGGGTTCGCGGCGTCGTGCCCGGCGCGGCGGCGTCGATGCTCGTTGCGGCCGGACGAGCCATGGGATTCGATGTTCGAGTGATCACCGGTCCCGGACGCTCCAAGGGCGTGGAGACGGCCTGGGGCCAGGTGCTCTTCACCCGTCCGGTTCGAAGCGGAGTCTCCGATTCGCTGGTTCCGCAGATTCCCTTCGGCGAAGCGGACCTGGTCCTGGGTGTGGAACCGAAAGAAGCGGTACGAGCGCTCGGGATCGATCCGGACCTCCGGGTCTGCACGGCGGGCCGCACCGCCATCGTGGCCGATCGGGTCGGCATGACCGCTCGGAACGCGAGTCGGGACGCGGTTCCGTTCGAGGCGCTCGACGCCTTCGCGAAACAGGCGTGCGGTACCGGCGACGATCTGGTGGTCGACATCGGCGCACGGGTCCGAGCCCAGTTCGGACACGATCGACTGCTGGACGTCGTCCTTCTCGGCATGGCGTTCCAACGAGGTCTGATTCCGGTCGACGCCGACGCCATGCTCGAGGCTGCGGGCGTTCTCGAGCGACGCGGGTTCGG
Source organism: Phycisphaerae bacterium (assembly GCA_002862325.1). Lineage (GTDB taxonomy): Bacteria > Planctomycetota > Phycisphaerae > Phycisphaerales > SM1A02. The sequence continues at coordinate 7,101 of PKCT01000058.1, read as the reverse complement.
TCGGACCCTCGAGGCGTTCAGGTTCGGACGCGTGCTGGCGGAGGACCAGATTCCCGATCAGGCCGGCGTGGATCCATCGCCGATCGAACGTCGGCGACGGGAAATCGTGCTCGAGACCCGGATTCATCGTGGCCGAACGTCGGCGAACTGGCTCGACCTGTGCATCGGACGGACCCTGACGCGTCTGCCGGGGCTTCGGGACAGTGAGGCCGGTCGACGGAGCATCGACGATCTTCTGCTCGCGTTGGGGCGGTTGTTCAGGCGCGGCGGTCGTCCCCTGGTGACCCGCTACGTCGAGCGACTCCTCGACATCTACGCGGCGGATCGCGGAGACACCGGACGCGAACTGACTCGGCATTCGATCCTGGTGCTCGCCGAAGCGATGTTGCCACGAGACGTCTTCTCCCTCGCCATCGCCGCGACCGGTCTCGACCATCAACGTCGACTTCGTCGCCGCTTCGCGGTCCGGCGGGCACGTGGCGATCGCGTGGAACGGGTGTATCAGGCCCGGTTCGACCTCGTGGGATTGAACCAGCTGGTCCGGGTCGACCTGGTACTCGGTGAGTCGATGCTCGCCTTCGTGGCCAGGATCGGACGTGTCATTCCCGCTCGCTTCCGCGGTGATTCCGCGGGAAGGGCCAGGGGTTCGGCCATCGAGCAGTCGTTGGACCTCGCTCGGTCCGAGATCGAGGACCCCGACCGCTACGACTACTGGGCGGGTGTCCTGCGGATTTGGAGCGGTCTCGCGATCGACGGGCGGCTGCACTCCATGCCCCCGGGCTTCTTTCGTGCCGAGCCCGGGTCCGCATCAGGCTGAAGTGCGACCGGAGTGACGCTCGTGTCGAAGCTGTCCGCACGCCGCGGCGATGTCGCGACCACGGCTCGCGCGGATGTGCACGTTCGCGCCACGGCGTCTCAACTCCGACTGGAAGCGGCGGACCGCGTCGTCCTGCGGTCGAAGGAAGGGGAGTCCGGCGACTTCGTTGTATCGGATGAGATTGATGTTGCAACGAAGGCGACCGGCGTGGGCGGCGAGCTCGCGGGCGTGCTCCGGGCGATCGTTCAGATCCCCCAGCAGGATGTACTCGAGGGTGATTTCGCGCCCCGACTTTCGAAAGTACTCTTGGCACGCGTCCAGGAGCTCCTCGACCGTCGAGTACTCGGCCCAGGGAATGATCTCCCGCCGCAGTTGGTCGTTCGGGGCGTGCAGACTCAGCGCGAGCGTCACCGGAATCTCGAAATCCGCGAACTTCCGGATCGCGGCCGGGAGTCCGACGGTCGACACCGTGATGCGACGAGCCGAGATGCCCAGTCCCCACGGTGCGTTGAGGGTGCGGACCGCACCGACCACGGCGTTGTAGTTCGCCAGCGGCTCGCCCATGCCCATGAAGACGATGTTGGTGAGTCGGTCGACCTCGGGAAGTCGGGCCAGACGCCACGCCTGCTCGACGATCCGGCCGCGAGACAGGTTACCCTCGAGGCCCTCGAGTCCGCTCGCGCAGAACCGGCAGCCGACCGGACAGCCGACCTGGCTCGAGATGCAGGCGGTCCGACGCGCGTCGGTCGGGATCATCACACACTCGGTCTGCCGGGAGGGCTCGTCGGACAGGATCTTCAAGCCTCCCGCGCGGGCCGGTTCGGGCCAACCCAGCAGGATCTTCCGGGTTCCGTCCGACGCCTTCTGTTCGGCCAACGACCTTCCCTCGCCGAAGGCGAGTTCCTCGACCAACCTCGATCGACTCCGCTTCGACAGGTCGGTCATTCGGGCCGGATCGAGTTCCCCCTTCTCGTAGATCCATCGGACGACCTGGTCGCCCAGGTACTTCGGCAGATCCCGACTCGTCGACCAGTCGCGAAACGTCTCGGGATCAAGGTCGAAGACGTTGGTGGGCGACGACGAGGCATCGCTCATTCGGATCGGCCGATGGTGAGGTCGACGGTTCGGTGATCGATTCCGTTCCTGCTGAGAAGGGCGTCAAGGTCGCCGGCACGATCGAGCACGATGCGACGTCCGCTCGGGTCGATGCCGTTCTCCCGCATCACGTTCTTGAGCGACGCGGGAAGTCCGAATTCGATGGTTTCGCGGTCGACGTCCCACTGTTCGACGACGCCGCCGTGCTGCTCGAAGAGGAAGATCACGAGATCGTTGACGAGATCGTCGGGAGCGCTCGCGCCGGCGGTGACCATGACGGTCTCCGCGTCCTCGAACCACGCGGCTTCCACTTCACTGACGTCGTCGATGAGCTTCGCGGGCGTGCCCACGTTCTTCGAGATTTCGGTGAGGCGGACGCTGTTGGAGCTGTTTCGGCTGCCCACCACGAGGACGAGATCGCAGTCCGGCGCGATCTCCCGGACGGCATGCTGGCGGTTGGTGGTCGCGTAGCAGATGGTGTCGGACGGCGGGGACTTGATCGTGGGGATCGCGACCCGCAGGGCGTCGATGATCACGTTCGCGTCGTCAGTCGACAGCGTGGTCTGGGTCAGATAGACGACCTTCTCGGGGTCGAGGATCTCCAGATCCGGGATGTCGTCCGGAGTCTCGACGATCTGAATCGCCTCCGGCGCTTCGCCCATGGTGCCGACCACCTCCTGGTGGTCGGCGTGCCCGATCAGGAGGATCTGCCAGCCTTGCTTGGCGTAGCGAATCGCCTGCATGTGCACCTTGGTCACCAGCGGGCAGGTCGCATCCACCGCCACGAGTTTCCGCTCGAGGGCCTCGGTGCGGATCGCCGGACTGACGCCGTGGGCGCTGAAGACGACGATCGCGCCGTTGGGGACCTCGTGGAGCGACTCCACGAAGATGACACCCTGATCCTTGAATCGGGCGACCACGTGCCGATTGTGCACGATCTCGTGGTAGACGTAGATCGTCTCGTCCGGACAGATGTCCAGGAGCTGGTCGACGACATCGATCGCCATGTTCACGCCGGCGCAGAAGCCTCGAGGATTGGCGAGAATGATCTTCATGGGTAAGCCGAGGTCTCCGCTGAGACACTTGGGACCGGTGCATGTTAGCACCGCCTCGGCGCGAGATCGTTCGTCCCCGGGCATTCCGGACTACACTCGAATCCTCGGCGCTCGACCCATGACCCAGGCACGTATTCTCGACGATCTCGCACGCTTCGGCCCCGACGCTCCGGGGGGGGGAGCCGAGGTGTCCACCGGGGCCGCCCGGGAGATGGCGGATCACCTGGCTCGCACCCATCGGGAGAACTTCTCGGTGTTGACCAGACTGGTTCCGGAGGACCGGCGGGCGGACTTCGCCGCGGTCTACGCGTTCTGCCGGACGGCCGACGATCTGGGAGACGAGATCGGTGATCCGGAGCGGTCGCTCGCGCTTCTCGCGTGGTGGCGGCACGAGATCGATCTGGCGTGGGAAGGTCGTCCCCATCACTGGGTCTTCCGAGCGTTGCAACCGACCATCGAGCGCTTCGAGCTGGATCGGTCACCGTTCGTCGACCTGGTCTCCGCGTTCGAACAGGATCAGACGGTGACCCGCTACCGCAGCTGGGACCAGCTGCTCGACTACTGCGCCCGCAGCGCCGATCCGGTCGGTCTCCTGGTGCTGCGGCTGCTCGACCAACCCGCGTCCGGCGAGATCACGACCCGATCGAATGCGATCTGCACGGGCCTGCAGCTCGCCAACCACTGGCAGGACATCGCCCGGGATCTCATCGAACGCGACCGGGTCTATGTTCCAGCCGAACTCATCGAGATCGATGACTTCGAGGCCAAGGTTCGCCTCAGCGCAACGCGAGGTTGGGCGGATCCGGAGTTCCTCGAGGCGGCACGTCGACTGGTTCGTGATTGCGTGGAACGGACATGGCCCTTCTTCGAGGAGGGATCGGCGCTCCCGGGAATCCTCGACCCGATGGCCGGGGCCGTGGTCGAGGTTCTGGGCGGGGGAGGGGCCGCCATTCTGCGGGCGATCGAGGATTGGGACTTCGAGACCGTGTTGCACCGCCCGACGCTCGGGCGTCTGGACCAGGTTCGGATCGTCGCCTCGGCCTGGTGGAATCTTCGAAGAGCCCGTCGTCGATCCACCCTGCGTAGGATCGAAGCGTGACCGAGCTCGATCTCCAGACTCGCGAGGCGTACCAGACCTGCGCAGACGTCGTCCGGCGGCGTGCACGGAACTTCTGGTACGGCCTCCGGCTCACGCCCGAACCCAAGAGATCCGCGCTCTACGCCGTGTACGCGTGGATGCGGGAGGCCGACGACCTCGCGGACGAACCCGGTCCCACCACCGACGAACGCCGTGTCGCGCTCGACCGATTTCGTGATCGCACGGTGCCGGTCCTCGAGGGCACATCGCCCCCGTCGGGCGCGGATCCGATGTGGTTCGCCCTCGCGGACGTCGCCCGCCGGTACGACCTTCCGGCGGAGGCCTTCCACGAGATGATCGAGGGGCAGGTATTCGACCTGGACTGGGGCCTCTGCCGGGATCGTGCGGTGCTCGAGCGGTTCTGCGAGCTCGTCGCCTCCAGCGTGGGGCGGGTGTGCGTCGCCGTCTGGGGTCACGACGACCACCCCGCCATGGCGGAGATGGTGCGACGACGCGGTCTGGCCCTGCAGATGACGAACATCCTTCGCGACCTCCGCGAGGACTGGGGTCGGGGCCGGGTCTACCTCCCGCAGGACGAACTCGCGGCGGCCGGTCTCGACATCGAGACCTTGATCGATTGGCGCGAGCCTGATCGGTGCGAGGCGTTCGTGCGCGACCAGGTCCGCGTGGTCGAGACCCACTACGGCGCGTCGGAGGCGCTCGAGAGCCATCTCGCGCCGGACGCCCGGGCGACCAGCTGGGCCATGGCCGAGATCTATCATGGTCTGCTGGGGAGAATCTCCGACGAACCGTCGAGGCTGTCGGGAGATCGAGTACGGCTGGGCGGATGGAGGAAGGCGCGGATCGCGTGGAAGGCTCGCCGGCAGGCGCGGAGGGAACGTCGGTGAAGCGGATTGTGATCATCGGTGGAGGAGTCGCGGGCATCGCCGCCGCGGTCAGAAGCGCGGAGTCGGGTTGGATTCCCCTCGTGCTCGAGACTCGTGGCAAGCTTGGTGGTCGAGCGACCAGTTTCGACGATCCTCGGACCGGTCAATCGCTCGACAACTGCCAGCATGTGGTGATGGGGTGCTGCACCAACATCCTGGATCTCTACGAGCGTCTGGGCGTCCTCGATCGCCTCGAATGGCACCGGGAGACGTGGTGGGCGAACCCGCCGCGGCGTCCCGACCGTCTCCGGGCGGACGGCTGGCCGGCACCGCTGCACATGACCCGGTCGTTTCTCCAGATGCGGCTGCTTTCGATCGACGACAAGATCGCGGTCGGGACCGCGATGCTCCGCATGATCCGCATGGGACTGGCCGGACGTGAAGCGTGGTGCGATCGTCCCTTCTCCGAGTTTCTCGACGAGCAGAACCAGTCCATCGACGCTCGGGATCGATTCTGGGAGCCGATCGTCGTCGGCGCATGCAATCTCCCCTGCGATGAAGTCGCAGGCAACCACGCGCTCCAGGTCTTTCAGGAGGGTTTCCTCGCCGGCTCGTGGCATGCCACGATGGGGCTCGCGACCTGCGATCTTCGCGACCTCTACGATCCGGCCGAACGGATTCTGCGAGCGGCGGGGGGCGGGATCTCGCTGGGCACCAGCGTCCGAGGGATCGCGTTCGATGGAATCAGGGCGAGTGGGGTGGTCACCGACGAGGGCCTCGTTCCCGGCGCCGCGGTCGTCTCGACCGTCTCCCCCGATCGGTTGGCGAAGATCGTCTCGCGACCGATGGTGGCGATCGACCGGCGGCTGCGGGATCTCGATCGGTTCGGAGTGAGTCCGATCCTCGGCGTGCATCTCTTCTTCGAAACGCCCGTCCTCCGCGACGATCGACGTTCGTATCCCCACCTGGTCCTGCCGGGACGCGAGACGCACTGGTTCTTCGACAAGGGGACGGTGCGGACCGAGACGGGAGCCGATCTGCATCACGTGCACGCCGTGATCAGCGCCGCGGATTCGTGGATGCCTCTGAGCGAGTCCGAGATCGTCGAGAGGGTCCTGGTCGATCTCGCGTGGGCGATGCCGTCCTCCAGGGGCATCGAGCCGGTCGAGGTGCGGACGGTGAAGGAGCGCAAGGCGACGTTTCGAGCGGAGCCGGGGATCGACGCGATTCGACCGGGGGCGAGGCCGGGTGGCCGCGGGATTCCGAACCTCTATCTCGCGGGAGACTGGTGCGACACCGGCTGGCCGGCCACGATGGAGGGGGCGGCTCGAAGCGGCTACGCCGCCGCGGAGGCGATCACCGGCGAAGGAGGCGTCATCGCCGACGTACCTCCCGGCTGGCTGGTCTCGAGGCTCGGGCTTCGATGAGCGATCGAGAGGACGTCGCGCAGACGACGCTCGAGCGATGTCGAGCGCTCGGTTTCGCCCTTACCGGCATCTGCCGCGCATCGCCGACCGGATACCGCGACGAGGTCCAGGCCTGGATCGCCGACGGGTGTCATGGCACGATGGAGTGGCTCGAGCGACGGCTCGACGAGCGACTCGATCCCGCCGTCTATCTTCCTGGTGCGCAGTCCATCATCTGCGTCGCCGATCGCTACCACGACGGTGCTCGTGATCGCGTCGATCCCGAGGATCGATTTCGAGGGCGAATCGCCCGCTATGCCAGGGGACGCGACTACCACAAGGTGCTGAAGCGTCGCCTGGTCACCCTGGCCAAGACGCTCGGTGGCGAGCACCCCGACCACGACTTCCGTCCCTGCGTCGACACCGCGCCGCTGCTCGAACGCGAGCATGCACAGCGGGCGGGACTGGGGCTGGTCGGGAAGCACACGTTGTTGATCCAGCCGGGGGTGGGGAGTTGGATGCTCCTGGGAGCGATCGTGACCACGCTTCCGCTCGAGCCGACCCCAGGGTTCACCGGAGCGGATCCGTGCGGCAGCTGCACTCGATGCATCGACGCGTGCCCGACCGACGCCATCTCGCCGTTTCGCGTGGATGCGACGCGGTGCATCGCCTACACGACGATCGAACATCGCGGCGACGTCGACGCGGAGGTCGCGGCCGCGACCGGAGACTGGCTCTTCGGATGCGACATCTGCCAGGAGGT
>PKCT01000193.1 GCA_002862325.1 Phycisphaerae bacterium | reverse complement strand
CGGGCGACGGACCCGCCCGCCACGTCCCAGGCCTGGCTCGCCCGCTCTCCAACGCCTCCGAACGAGAGGATCGCGCCGATCCCAAGGAGCGAGATCGTGAGCACCGACCAGAACCGCATGGCCCCTCTGGTTTCACCGCCCAGACGCGTCATCCGCCACCTCGCAGACTGACGAGCGACCACCACGCCTCGAGACTCGATGCCTGCCAGAGGGACCAGAGCACGACGATGAGCGTGAAGGTACGAGCGACTCCGAAGATCCGACCCCAGGTGGTCTGGGAGACCGGACGACCTCCGCGGCGCGTCTCCTGGACGGTGGCGAACACCATCATGCCACCGAGGATCGCCCAGAACAGCGTGTCCGGCCAGGTGAGGAGCGGTGTTCCGAGAAGCCAGTACCACTGCCAGGAATGGAGCACCCAGGTCGCGAAGAACGCGACGACCGTGGCGATCGCCGCCGCCCTGAGCTCACCCATGCGTCGAAGACGGAAGAAGACCGGAAGGTAGAAGAGCTTCACGATGAAGTCCTTCCAGTAGATGTTGATGCGACGCCAGAAGTCGGCGACGCTCGAGGCGAGGAGATACTTGCGATGGGTCTCCGGAAGGTCGTAGCCGAAGAGGTGCAGGAGGCCGATCGCGATGTGGAACTGCCCCGAGAGTCGGAGGTAGAGCAGATAGGTCATGATCATGTACGCCACTACGCTACCGACGCTTGTGGCGAGCGCAGGATCAGGTCGGTACGCGTCGATGAAGCGGTAAAGCACCAGCTGGACGACCCCTCGGAGAATCCAGCGAATGCCGGTCTGCACCACGTCGTCGAGCGGACGACGGTCCCGACAGACGAGGAAGGTCGCATGGTCGACCACGGGGAAGAGCAGGAAGTAGCAGTTCGGAAGAAGCAGGAAGTACCCGAGGAAGTCCAGCAGTCGGGGCGGCGTCTCCGCGTACCTCACGTCGTAGAGGTAGACGATCAGCCGGAACATGAACAGTGACCCGAGGATCGGCCAGAAGACCGTCGGGATCCCGGGCGCCCCCGTCGTGCGACCGACGGCGAAGGCGCCGCCGACCAGGACGATGCCTCCGACGCGAACCCACCAGGGGACCGGACTCCGCACCAGACCGAAGAAGACCAATCCGGCGGCCATCACCAATCCGGCCACGACCGGGCCGAGCAGCACGACGTAGCCCAGCACGCCGTAGACCACCGCGAAGGGATATCGAAGTCGAGCGGGAAGCCAGTAGTGCACGGCACCACCAACCACGCAGATCAGCGCCAACCGCTCGAAGAGCGGCGCCTCGATCCGATAGAGATGCATGAGCACCAGGAGCGCGGCGAGCTGCCCCCACAGGACCAGGAAGCCTAGCAGTCGCGACCGATCTCCGGCAGGCGCCGATCGTTCGGCACCGGCGACGTCGGCGGCCATCATCCCTCCGGCGCCTCCGGCGACCTTCGCTCGGGAAGCGACGAGGGCAGGCCGAGAAGGCGAGCGATCATGACCCGCTGCATCTCGTTGGTCCCCGAGTAGATGCGGGCGCCCAACGCGTCGCGGAGATCACGCTCGACGACCCCTTCGCGAAGGTAGCCCCGGCTTCCCATGATCTGCACGGCGTCGAGCGAGGATTGGACCGCCGCTTCGCTCACGTGGAGCTTGGCCATCGCCGCCTCGAGCATCGCCTGCCGGCCCTGGTCCTTGAGAATTCCGATCCGGTGGACGAGCGGACGCGACGTCTCGAGACGCAGCTTCATGTCGATGACCCGGTTCGCCACGGACTGGAAGGCGCCGATGGGTTGCCCGAACTGCCGCCGCGTCTTCGCGAATCGCACGACCTCGTCGAGCTGTCTCGACATCCGCCCGACATGCATCGCGAGGATCGCCCCCCGCTCCCACTCCATGGAGCAGTTGAAGCAAGCGGCCCCCCCGCCCTCGGATCCGATCAGGGCATCGCCGGGAATTCGGCAGTCCTCGAGGACCAGGGTTCCACTCGGGGCCGATCGCAGTCCCATCTTGTCCAGGGGTTCGCCGAACTGGAGCCCCTTGGTGTCGCGGGGCACGAGGAAGCCGCTCAGTCCGAGTTCGCCTCGGCCTGGCTCGGCCGCGGCATAGACGATCAGGACATCCGCGATCGGACCGTTGGCGACGAAGCTCTTGGTGCCGTCGAGCACCCAGTCGGTACCGTCGCGACGCGCGGTGGTGTTCATGCAGAAGACGTCCGATCCCGCATCGGGTTCGGTCGCGCCGTGTCCCGCGACGATCGATCCGTCGAGAAGGCCGGGAAGCCACGTCGTCTTCTGGGCCGGCGTTCCGAAATGCACCAGCGGAATCACTCCCGCCCAGAGGTGCGCGTTGATCGCGAAGAGAAGGCCGAGGTCGTCGACCTCCTCGCCCAAGGTCTCCATGGCGACGATCGTGGCCAGCAGTCCAAGCCCCCGCCCTCCGTCCTCCCGGGGGACCGCAAGCGACAGCACCCCGGCCTCGGCGCAGACCTGCCACCCCTCCCTCCAGAAGACGCCCTCCCGATCCCGTTCGATCCCCGATCCTCCAAGGCGGACGCGGGCGACCTCCTGAAGTTCGCGACGAAGTTCGAGCACCTGATCTGGCAGGTCCACACCGGTCTCCGGAGAGAGAAATGAAAGGCCCCCTGTTCATGTCGGACGAATGCGGCCAGCCTCTGCACGCGACCTTCAAATTCCGGGAATCGGAGCTCTTTCATGCTGGCTTTGCTGCATGCCCTGACTGCCACTCCACCCGCCACGCCCGATCCGACGCCGGGCCGGCGAGGATCCGACGGATCGCTCTTCGAGGAGGCGCTCGCCCTCGCGGACCTCCACGTGACGTCGTTCCGTTTCGCCCCGGGGGTGATCGGCAGATGCGAGGCGAACGCCGACGGTGCGAGCTGTACGCTGCGGTCGGATCGCTGCTCGACTTTTCGGCGATCGCCGCATCGAATCGGGCGCTGATGCGACGTACGTCACAGCCGATCGAGATCGACGGCCGGAGCGTCCCACTGGCGTGCCGTCTCTCCGAAGATTTGAGTCCCGCCGAGCCGGGGAATGTGCCGAACGGCGTCGCATGGAGATGAGGCGGTCACGAGGTACGAGACCTTGAACGCCAATGCCACATCCAGTCCGAGCCCTCAAGAAAGATCGATCGGGCCGGGGGAGACCGAATTGGACGACGGCGTCAACGACCTCCTGCATCGTGCAGAAACGGAGTCAGAAAAGCCGGCCGGCGATCCATGAAGGACGTCTCCTCTCCGTCGAAAACCACCGGCTGACTCAAGCACGCCATATCTTGAATCCGTTCCGAGACCCCTCGTTCGAGAAACGAGCCTCGGTCGGATGATCAGGTTCGATCCAGACCGAGGGATCCGGTTTATGAGGCACTTGCCTCCCGTCGCGACACGCTTGATCACGATTTCTCTCTGGAGCCACATCATGGCGTCGGACGTCGGGATCCTCGAGTGGAACGCCGGCAACGGCCTCGTGGATGGAGTCCATGTCGGAGCCAGGATCACGGCGTGGATGCGCCTCCCCCGGGTCAGCAAAGGCCTGGGGATGATGATCACAGGCCTGGCACCCGCATCGTTGCGCTCCGACTGCCAACGAGACGATCAGCCCGGGATCTGACACTCGAACATGACGGTCGTCGAGACGGGCGGGTAGGACATCTCGAGTCGAAAACATCGGTAGTTGTCGACCGTCCCCGACGCGTGGACGAACGCGGCGTCCCGATAGCCTGCAAGGGCGCCGATCGCGTACGCATCGTTCAGATCCGCGGGCTTCAGCTCCGTGATCTTCGGCGTCAGCGGCAGGCTCTCGCGATAGACGTCCACGACCCCCTTGGGAAGTGGATTCAGATCGCTGAGGAGCGCGACGTCCGGGAAGACGTCCTCATCCACCAACGCGTGATGGACCAGGACGTCGAAGGTCAGGCGGACGGCGGGCATCCTCACCCGCATGAGCTGGAAGATGCCCTGGCAGTCCTCGGACATCTTCGTCGGCTGCACCGCTCGCAGCACCTCTCCGGTCACGACCGTGAACGGCTTGGGATCCGGATGCTTCGACGCCGTGGTCTCGAATCGGGACACCCCGGTCGCATACTTCCGCAGGGGAAACTTGGGAGGCGTGCCCTTGCACAGAGCGCCAATGACGGGAAGATCGGTCGTCGACGACGCCGGCTCCACCGCCTGGGCTTCGCTCACGGGCTGGGGGGTACCCGACTTGTCGACGTTGCGCGGCCGAGCAAAGGGGATGGAGACGCCGCTTCGAAGCCGCCGCGCATCTCCGAGGGCTCGGATCGTCACGTAATCCATCAGGCCCGCCGTATCGCTCGGATAAAGAAGATCCATCCGGTAGAGCGTCTCGCACTGGACGCCCCACACGGAACTGGCGCCCTCGTACATGCGGCGCCGATGCTCACGTTCGAGCGTCCGATCACGCGACCCCTGGACACCGACCATCATCGCCTCGAAGTTCTGTCTGCTCCCCGCGGTCTTCTTGATGAAGTCCCAGAGAACGTCGAAGGCGTGTTGCGCCTGATCGACATGGTCCGCGGGACATCCCTTGGCTCGGGCGGCATCGAGGAAGATCTGCATGCCCCCTTGACCCGGAAGGTGTCGAACCGCGGCGACGGGCGATGAAGAACCCGCAAGGTGCGAGACCTTCCATGCAAGTTTCATGTCGACCTGCAGCGCTCTCGAAACATCGCTTGGTCGTTTGCGTTCGAGATCCGGGATGACATCGATCAAACCCGCGAGCGAGGAGATCAGTCCACGCAGCGAATCCGCTGCAGCATCGGGAAAGGTACCGTCGACCGTGAAACGCGATTCTGTCGGCATCCGCGAAGATTACCAAGTCGAACGATTCTCGATTGCCGATTTCTCATATCGCTTTTTCTGGCATTGATTTGTCCGTGCAGCCGTTTGCCAGAAAAGGTGCATATGGTGCGTCGTCGACTGAACGTTTCGCATCATATCTCCGGCCACCAGACGAGCACCCAATCCCATCGACGCACGCCACGACGAACGATTGCTCGAGAAGACGCTTCTCGCCTCGGGGCTCGCGCGCAGAGGACCGCTGCGCCCGCTCCATGACGCACGGTCCACCACCGGCCGTCTCTATCGCGTGGAGATCGGTGGGACGAATCACATCGTCAAGATCGTCGACGACTCCACGACGCACCCCCAGGCGGTTCGTGAACTGGAAGTCCTCACCAGACTCTCCCATCCGCTCGCTGCAGTCGTCCCGTCGCTCGTGACGTCCCTGATTGAGAATCACACGACCATCCTCGTGCTCGAGGAACTCGTCGGGCGACATCCCTCGAGCCGACACCACCTCGACGCGGCGGATGTCGAACGAGCACTCGACGGCATCGAGGCGGTCTGGGCACTGGAGGAACCGGAGGTGTCCGCGACCGGCATCACCCTTCCAGTCTGGGGCCGCGGCCTCGATGTCGAACGAGCCTTGCGTCGGCGACGGGCTCGCTTCGACCGTCGCGCGGAAGCCTTCCAACACCATCACCCAGGTATCGCCGCTCCACACCGCCCTCTCCTCTCGGTCGTCGGACCGCGGCTCGAGGCGGCGGTCAGGCGCCGAATCGAGGCGCCACGCCTACGACGACCTCGGCTCGTCCATGGCGACCTGCATCCGGACAATCTCTTCATCACCGAGACCGGTATACGCCTGCTCGACTGGCAGACCGCATCCCTCGGGGATCCGATCGACGACCTGGTGCGATTCGAGATCGAGGCGAGGCCTGGACGTCGCCTCGCGGATCTCGAGCGGAGCGCCGGTCGACTGCACGGGCCATGTCCCGGCCGGCACCACCTCTCGGATGCCGTGGTCCTGGCCTATGCGGGCCTCGTCAGCGGCCTCGCCGGCCGAGCCGCCGCCGAGCACACCGACCACGAACACGCGGTCTTCGAGCGACTGCTCGCGCCCGCGCATCTGCTCGAAGTCGTCGCCGAAGCGGTCGACGACCTGGGCTGAGGCGACGCCTCAGAGACAGCTGCCCCAGGCTCCAAGAAGCTGGCTGAGATCGGCACCGTCGACGATCCGGTCACCGTTGAGATCCGCCTGACAGTCACCCTTGCCGCACGATCCCCAGCTCCCCAGGACGATCGGCAGGTCGCCACCGTCCACGATGCCGTTTCCATCGAAGTCCGCCGGACAGGGCGGCGTCGCACCGAGGTCGACACCGAGCTCGGTGACCCAGTTCACGTCGGGATAGCCGAGGTCGGAGAGCGGATTGAAGCCGAAGCTGCAGAAGGTCTGCTCGTCTCGGTAGTAGGTCTCGCTGGCGCTTGAGGACGCATTGCCTCGGATCGAGAGGTAGCCGTTGAACGCCCACTCCGCCTCGAGACTCACGACCAGTCGGGTGTTGGCGGGCACGACCAGCGGTGGTTCGATCGGAAGAAGATTCATGACGCTCGTCCCACCCGGAATGTCGACCGAGATCGAGGCGAGATCCACGAGCTCCTCGCCCTGGGGTTCACCACCATCGGGATCGGCCCGGAAGTGGAGGGTGCCTCCGACGGTGCCGTCGCTGTTCGACGTGCCGTACCGGATGCAGTTGATCGAGACCTCTCGCCCCGCGGTGTCACCCGTCGCCAGGTCGTAGACGACCGCCCACTCACCCGGGTACGACCCGCAGAAGAAGTCTCCCGCCGGTTCGTAGCACTCGCACCGATTCCCGCGCTCGTCGAGCGCGAGACTCGAATTCACGGAGAGCTGCGCCTCGGATGCCGGACACTCCGGCGGAGGACAGTCTTCATTCTCGTAGTTGCCGCTCCCCTGGCACTGGAACGAGTAGCACTCCTGGTTGAGATTGCCGCAGATCGACGTCCCGATCACGTCCATAAACCCGCCGCTCAGGAAGGAGCGGATCGCGTAGGTGTTCTGTCCGGGGGTCCCGTTACCGGTGATCACGCAGTCCTCCACTCGGAGGGTCCCGCCGCTGGTACCGTCACGTCGGAGCACGCCCGAAGCGTTGAACGAGAAGTTGATCGAGACGGTGTTCCCCTCGATGCGGCACCCAAGAAGGTGACTGCCCCAGCCGGCGAATCCGCCACCCCATGCGGCCTCGTTGCCGATGAAGTGGCAGTTCTCGAAGAGGACCCGGCTGCCGAAGTCGACGTACGCCCCACCGCCGTACTGGGCCTGGCCGTTGGTGAACACGAGATTCTCGACGACCGTGTCGTACCCCTCGCCGCTGTCGGCTCTGAAGACCGAACCATCGGCCGAGCCGTCGAGAATCGTGATCGGATCGCCCGCACCATCGACGGCCCCGCGGATGCGGATGGCCTTCCCGGCCGAATTGATCCGCTGGACGTAGGTTCCCGCCGCGATCTCGACGACGTCGCCGTTGCTGGCGGCCGAGATTGCCGCGGTGATGGTCGCGTACTCGCCGGGCACCTCGAGCGTGTCGGCGTTCGTTCGGCCAGTGAGGTACGAACCTAACAGGAACGCCGAGGCGACGGAAAGAACGCGGCGAGCGGGAGCGATGGATGACATCGACGGAACTCCGAGACGGGGAACGACGCTGACACCCCGGGGGTTCCATCGTATCTGACCCCTCGTCCGATTCAAGGTCGCCCCTGCCATCCGTCGCCACCGGCCAGAATCTGGCTCAACCCAGGGACCAATCGCCCCCACCGAACCACGTTGACACAAACGCCACCGACACGCTCTCGGTCGTACCAACATCATCACCCGGACAGGGCCCCAGGGACGGTCGACCGTTCCTGGGGCCCATTGACTCTCCGTTCGGGGTCTCGCGGCGTGCCCGAAGCCCGCCCCCCGAACCTGACGGGTCGCCCGGCTACGGGCACTGCCCCCAACGCTTCAGCAAGAGACCGAGGTCGGCGATGTGGGGACGGTGCGACATGGAAGGTTCGAGGATGCAGGGGGCCGTTCGACGCGTCGCCTCGGGGGTCGCCGGGAGAACGGCGCACCACCTCGCGTCACGCCCGCTCGGCGACGACGGTGTCAGCACCGCCTGGGTCACTCCTCGGGTAGCATCCCCGCATGCAAACACCGAAACCCAAATCGGTTCCGCGCGGCTGGTCTGTACGGCGAGTCGCCCCGGCGGTCGCGAGCCTCGCGGCGGTCGTCGCGCTCGTCGCCGCGTCCGGCTGCGGTGGCTCGGACAACACCTACGAGGCGCCGCCGCCGCCGAAGGTGACCGCGATCGACGTGACGACCCGCGAATTCGCGCCGTACCAGGACATCGTCGCCACCGTCCGCGCCATGGAAACCGTCGAGATCCGAGCACGGGTCGCGGCGTTCCTTCAGAGCATCGATTTCGCCCCGGGGGACATCGTCGCGGAAGGTGAAACACTCTTCACGCTCGACCCCAACGAATACGACGCCGCCGTGGCGGGCGCCACCGCCGATCTCCGGGCGGCCAAGGCGCAGCTCCAGCTCAACAAGGAGCTCTCCGCGAAGTACCAGGCGGCGTTCGACCAGGGCGCCGCGAGCGACATCGAGATCCTCGAGGCGGACGCGAAGGTCGAGGTCGCCGCCGCGAGCGTCGACCAGGCCGCGGCCAAGCTCCGCTCCGCGGAGATCGACCTCTCCTACACCACGATCACCTCCCCCATCGCGGGCCGCATCGGCGAGGATCTCGTCAGCGTCGGCAACCTCGTCGGACGCGGCGAACCGACGCATCTGGCGACGGTCACCACCACCGATCCGATGAACATCTACTTCGAGATCACCGAGAAGGACTTCCTCGCGTTTCGGCGCCAACTCGTCGAAAACGGCGAGGACCCCGATCCTCGAAACAAGTATCCCTTCCGGGTGGTGCTGCCCGACGACACGCTCTACGAGATCGACGGCGCCGTCCAGAACGGCATCATCGACTTCGCCGACACCCAGATCGACCGATCCACCGGCACCATCAGCGTTCGCGGCGTCATCGACAACCCCGAGGGCTACCTTCGAGACGGCATGTTCGTCCGAGCCAGGATCGGAGAACCGCCCCGCAACGCCCTCGCACTCCCCGCCGCCGCGGTTCTCGTCGACATGGCGGGCAGCTACGTCTACGTCGTGGGGCAGGATGGCGTCGTCGTCCGCCAGGGGGTCGAGACCGGCGTCTCGGTCGGCGGCTACCAGGAGATCAAGCTCGGACTCGAACCCGACACCACCGTCATCGTCGACGGAATCCTCCGCGCGAGACCCGGCGCGAAGGTCAACGCGGAGATCGTCGACATCGAGACCGCGATGCGTCGCCTCGATCCCGCCAACGTGCCGCCGCTCGACGAGGACGCCTGATCGATGTTCAGCGCCTTTTTCATCAATCGGCCGATCTTCGCCTCGGTCATCTCGATCGTGATCATGCTGCTCGGGGCGGTCGCCTACACCGCGCTGCCACGGGCTCGATACCCCAACATCGCACCGCCGACGATCCAGGTCAGCGCCGCCTACCCCGGCGCGAGCGCCACGACGATCGGGGAGACCGGCTGACGCAAAGC
>PKCT01000152.1 GCA_002862325.1 Phycisphaerae bacterium | reverse complement strand
CGACCGGAACGGGACCGACCGCGAGCACCGCGTTCGGATCGAGCGATCGCACCCATCGACCGAGGAGGTACGCGTCCTCGCAGGAGAGCATCGGACTGATCATGACGCCGAGACGCCCGCCGTCGGCGACCGCCGTCGAGAGCGTCTGGTTCGTCGTCTCGATGGCGGTCCGCCACGCGTCGGCGGCGAGATTCGGATCGAACGGATCCTTCCCGGCGATCGCCGGCATGCGGAGGCGGTTCTCGTCGTGGACGAATTTCCAGCCGTAGCGCACCTCGTCGGTGATCCACCAGTGGTTGACCTCGGGGTTCTCTCGCGGCTTGATGCGTCGCACCTCGCCCTCGGAGTGCTCGACCCAGATGTTGTCGCCGCTCGCGGTGATGCCGTCGATCGAGGCGGTCTTGGTGAGGAACCAGACCCGCTGCTTGAAGAGGAAGTCCTTGTCGAGGAGCGCCCCCACCGGGCAGAGATCGATCACGTTCGACGCGAGCTCGTTGTCGAGCGCGACGCCGGGGAAGACGTCGATCTGCTCGGTCGAGCCGCGGCCGTCGACCATGAGCTCGCCGGTGCCGGTCACCTCGCGGGTGAATCGAACGCAGCGGGTGCACATGATGCAGCGGTCGCTGTAGAGCAGGACGTTCGGGCCCACGCTCTTCTTCGGCTGCTTGTTCTTATCCTCGCGGAAGCGGCTCTCGCCGCGGCCGTACTGGTAGGAGTAGTCCTGGAGGTGGCACTCGCCCGCCTGATCGCACACCGGACAGTCGACCGGGTGGTTGATGAGCAGGAGCTCCATCACCTGCTTCTGGTTGGCGATGGCCTTGGGGCTCTCGGTGTGGACCTCCATGCCGTCGGTCGCGGTCTGCTGGCACGTCGGCACGAGCTTGGGGAACGGTTCGAGCTTGTTGTCGTTCCGCGGGTTGGGCGCCCAGACCTCGGCGAGGCAGATGCGGCAGTTCGCGGCGATCGAGAGGCTCGGGTGGTAGCAGTAGTGCGGGATCTCGATCTCGTTGCGGAGGGCCACCTGGAGGATGGTCTCGCCGTTCTCGAAGTCGAAGGGTCGGCCGTTGATCGTGATCGAGGGCATGTCGGGTTCCGGGTCTCGGATCCGGGAAAGACGGGACAGGAAGGCCATGAGCGGCTCTGGTCACATGCTAGCACGCCGAGAGGCCTCGGTAAGCCTTCAATCACCCCCCAATCGGCCTTCAATCGGCCTTCAATCGGCCTTGGCCGGGGGGAGATCGACCACCCGTGCGTCCGCGATCCGGATGAGCGAGACCCGGATTCGGGCGGGATCGAGCCGGTATCGAGCGGCGATCGCTTCTCGATACGCCTCGAGCTGCTCACGATGCCCTTCGAGGAAGGCGGCCAGGTCGGCGTCGCGCCCATCACCCGGTCGGTCTGTCTTGAAATCGACGATCGCCGCCCCCACGATCGAGGGCGGGCTCGTCGCCCCTTCGCTCGGGTCGCCGTCGAGCTCGAGTACCAGCCGATCGATGATCCCGAGCCGCAGACGAGACGCCGCCCGATCGACGATCGCGTACTCCCGGCGGACCGCCCGCGGCCCCGCCCCACTGTCGATCGCCGCCCGGATCGCCGCGTCCTCCAGGGCCGATCGGAAGAGGGCGATCGGCTCGTCGCACCAGGCATCGTCTCGACCGGGCACCCGTCGCTGGATCGCCTCCCGCAGGATCGGATCGGAGAGTCGATCGGCGTCCTTCGTCCATTCGAGCCGCTCGAAGCAGGCATGCACCGCGGTGCCGCGATCGAGCGCATCCTGGATTCCCGGCCCGAACTCGCGTCGATGCGACGACGTCGCCGACGGTGGCGCAGCCACGATCGGGCGTCGACGCATGCCGATCGCCGCGACCCGCCAGGCGGGCGTCGATTCGGCATCGGGGGGCACGGTCGGTTCAGGGGCCGTGGTCGGGGCCGGGATCACGGGCGTCTTGACCGGGGGCCGAGTCCCATGGGTGCAGCGCAGGAGAACTCGGTCGGTCGCGTCGTCGCCGTCGTCGGCCTCTTCCTCCGGCCCGTCGCGGCCCAGCGCCTCGCGTACCACCCCGCCCCAACTCTGCTGGGACGTGGTGCCGAGCTCGCCCCTCGTGGTGTAGCTCGGCCTGGGAACCTGGATCACGAGATCATGCGACGCGCGGGTGATCGCGACGTAGAGGGTGCACAACGCTTCGAGCACCATGCGGTCGACGGTCTCCTGATGGACCGGTTCCGACGACGCCGGTCGCCCCTCCTCGCGATACCACGTGCAGACCCGCTCGCTCGGAGCCGCGGGCAGCGGCGGTGCAGCGGCCGCGATCGTCGGCTGACGGAAGAACGGTTTCCCCATCTCGGTGACGACGACCCCGGGGAACTCGAGCCCCTTGGACTGGTGGACGCTCATGACGACGACGCCCTCCCCACCCGGGTCGTCGACTCGTGCCGTCTCGAGGAGTCGAGCCAGATCGCGCGGCGAACGCGGCGCGTCGGTGTCGATCTCGAGCGGCTGCAGGATCTCGACGATCTGTCGCCAACGCGCGGCTTCACGGGCGGTGAACCGCGATGCGAGCGCCCGTCGCCAGCCGTCGATCACCTCCACCGGCCCTTCGACCGCGAAGCGATCCCGCAGGGCGATCGCACAGCGGCGTCGATCCTCGGAGGCGAGACGACCATGGCCGACCGGTGCGTCGAGACCCACGAGAGGCCCCAGGGGACTGCGGGCGAGATCCTCGGCGGCCAGGCGATCCTCCGGGTCCGCGGCGAGACGGAACGCCTGCACCACGAGCGTCGCCGCCTCGGCGTCGAGCAGGGAACCGCTACCGCGGCCGCTCGCGGGGATGCCCAGTTCTCGCAATGCCTCGACGATCGGGCCGATCGGCTTGTTCGTGCGCACGAGGACCGCGACCGCCGGTCCGCCCGATTCGGTCTGGAGTCCATGACGGGCAACCAGCTTCGCGGCCGCCTCCGCCGCCTGCCTGGCGAGATCCTTGGTCGCATCCTCTTCGGTCGGCGCCTCGAGGAACTCGACGACCGCCTCGCCCGCATGATCGAGCGCAGGCGTGTGCGGCGCGAAGATCTCCTGGAAGTGCGCCGCCGCCGCGGTCGATCGGTCACGCACCGCCGCGAGTTCGCCGACCCCGCCGAAGATCCGGTTGACCAGATCGATGACCGCCGGGCTCGATCGCCAGCTTCGATCGAGCCGCTCGGTCTCGAGATCGACCCGGCCGGGACCGACCACCTCCGGCAAGCGCTCGAGGATGCCGGGATCCCCACCGCGCCAGCCGTAGATCGACTGCTTCACGTCCCCCACCACGAAGAACGATCGTGGCCGTTCGCCGTCACCTCCGGCGAGGATCTCCGCGGCGAGCGGACGCAACGCCCGCCACTGGGTGGCAGAGGTGTCCTGGAACTCGTCGAGGAGAAGATGCTCGAGCGTGGTGTCGAGCCTGAACCACAGTTCGTCGAGGTCCTCGTTCGCGACGCCGCCGCGTTGCGGATCGAGTGCCCGGACGAAGTCGTCGAATTCGACCACCCGCCCCTCGCGCTTGACCGCGTCGAGTCGCGGAACGATCTCGTCGATGAGATGTCGAAGGCATCCGGTTCGGCGGGCGAGGTGCCGAAGGTTCCCGGCCTCCACGAGTTCCTGGAGCCGGTCGAGGATCGGACGCAGCACCTCGGGAATGGGCGTCCTGCTGTAGGTACCGCTCCCCGACGACGCGCCGTTTGTGAGAAGCGTGTTCTTCGACAACGCGAGCCAGCCGCTCCCGTCGGTGACGCAACCGAGGTCGATGAGGTCGACCACCTTCGAGAGCGCCTTCCCGATCGAGGGCTTCAATCCCTCGCGATTCGCCAGGAGCGACGCCCTCACCGCTTCGAGCCCGGCGACATCGCGGGCCGGCATCGGCCAGTCCCACGCCGCGGGCGTCGATTCGTCGCGCCGGATCAGAAGATCGACCACCGCGTTCTCGACCGTGCGCACGATCGCCATCCGCCCCGCACCGCGCCCCAGGGTCTCGAGCGTCTCGAGGATCTCCTCCTCGTCGCCCGCGTCGAGCGCCTCTCGAATCGCCTCCCGCAGGAGCACGAGCCATTCCTCGCCGTCGACGAGTCGAACCTCCTCGGGCAGTCCCGAAGCCGGCCCGAGCCCGCCGGCCAGACTCGCGAAGACGCTGTCGAGCGTGCGGATCTGCAGGTTCGGCATCGCTTCGACCAACCGCTCGAGGGCGGCGGTCGCCGCGACGTCGGTGATCTCGGACAGCGAGACCCGCCGGCTGGAGACCGCGCTTCGACGCGCCTTCTCCTCGAGGACGAGTTGGGCCGCGAGCTGGAAGACCCGGTCCCGGATCTCCCCCGCGGCGGCTCGGGTGAACGTCGTGGCGAGGATCTGGCCCGGATCGATGCCCGAGAGCACGAGCTCGAGGAAGCGACCGGTCAGACGGAACGTCTTGCCCGTCCCGGCGGACGCCATGATGCGCCGGTCGACCAGGACCGCGGGATCGATGCTCGAAGGGAACCGCGGATCGGACATCACGCGTCCTCCCCGGAATCGCCGAGGGCGTGGGTGCGCATGAAGAGGGAGATTGGATCTCCGCCGTACGGCGGTTGAAGCCCCGCGTCTTCGAACCACCCCGCCCGAATGGAACGGACGACCTCCACCGCGGTGTCCATCGCCTCCTCGTACTTCCCGTCGATCTTGTCGGCGCGGGCGATCCCGACCCGGCCCGGATCCGCGGGCGCGAGGAAGTACGCCGAGGCGATCGACGCGATCTCGGGTTCCCCGGGAAGCATGGTCAAGGCGGCCCATCGATAGAGCGGCAGCTGCAGATCGATCCAGCGATCCTGACCCTTCAGGTAGTGCGTCTTGTTCGGATAGTCGCCACGATCGGAACTCTTGAAGTCGATCACCATCCAACCGTGTTCGTCGTGGCGATCGATGCGGTCGATCCGACCGGTCACCCGCTGTCCGACGTCGCCGGGGATCTCGAGGACCTTCTCGATCGATGCTTCGACGTCGTGGATGCTCCACCCCTGGAGCGTCCACGCCGCCTGCTTCTCCGCGATCATCGCCAGTCGCTTCTCGATGACGCGCATCTGGAGTCTGATGCCGACGCCCGGCTCCGCGGGCAGGATCGACGCCGCGCCGCTGCGCAGCGCCTCGACGAGCTCCTCCTCGATCGCTCCGGGATCGGTCGTCGGTGCGTCGCCTCGACGTTGTCGATCGCGCTCCGCCTTACCGAAGGTCTCGACCGCGTCGTGCAGGAGGTTTCCGAAGGTCCGAGGATCGAATTCATGTCCGACCGGCTCGTCCACCTTGAGGCCGAGCACCCGTTCCACCCAGAACCGATACGGCGACTTGAGGTAGGTGCGGAAAGCGGTCACGCTCATCGCCTTCATGGGATCGGGCGGCGGAGTCGGCGGGATGGGAGGCCGACAGCGCCCGAAGGCGCCGACCGCCGCAGCCGGCACCGGCCGAACGACCGGCGTCTCGAAGAGTCGTCCCACGCGTCTGGCGAGATCCTCCCCGCGATCCCCGAAGAGGAGCCGCGACGGCACCAGCGGTTCGCCGGAGAGACTTCGACGCGGGACGGAAAACCTCGCGTCGGGATCGCGACCCAGGATCGATTCGAGCACCCAGAGATCGCGCGCCCGTCGGGAGGCTTCGTCGTCGAGTCCGAGCGCGGTCCGAAGAGCGTTGGGCAGCAGTGGATCCTCGGCGTCGCCCGGCACGGCGCCGTCGTGCATCCCGACCACCATCACCATCGGGGTCGGATCGAACGGCGCCTCGAGCCAACCGATCGTCTCGAGCGCCTCGGGATCCTGAGCGCCTGGAACGGATGTCGTCCGGGTGAGATCGAGGAGGACGGCACACGCCTCGGCCGGCGTCGTCGTGGGTTGCAGCGACTCCGGGATGCGAACGACCGGCGCCGCCACCGATACCAACGCGTCGAACGCCCGACCGAGATCGGGATCGTTCGGCTGAACGATTGATCCGAGCAGCTCCAGGATCGCATCGATCGTGACGCCGAGCGGACCGTCGACCACCACATCGCATGCGGTCTGGAAGGCCTTGCGCGACGTTTCGAGCACCGGTTCAACGCCGGCGAAGCATCCTTCGACCGCGGGAATCGGAACCGAGGTCGCCGCCCACGCCGACCAGACCGACTCGGCGGTGGCATCGCCGAGTCGGGCGAGGCGACTCGCGATGGGATCCGCGAGCACGGCGCCGAAGGCGTCGGTGTCCCCGTGCGTCCACCACCGCTCGAGGCTCGAGAGACTTCGGGCGACCGCGGTCGACGCGAGGGTTCGACCGGTGGCGAGGTGGATGGACACACCGACGGCCGAACACTCCCGACGAAGAAGATCGGCGTTGGCCTCGTCCGCGAGGACGATCCCGACTCGATCGGGATCGAGACGATCGTTCGTCGTCGCCGCGATCTCCCCGAGACGATCGACCACACCGATCGCCTCCTCCATGGGATCGGCCTCGACCTGGATCGATTCGAGCGGAACCACCGGTGGCGCCGCGAGCCAGACGGATGGACGGACCGCGCCCCACGGGTCGAAGGCATCCGTTCGAGAAGGACCGGCGATCGTCATCACCGTCACGTCGAGGCCGACCGCGGCCGCGGTTTCGGCGACCCGCCGGAACCGCGGGGTGGGATCGACCAGGCCGAAGAGCACCAGCTCGTCGAAGTCCCGAACCTCCTCCGACTCCGGACGCGTCTCGAACGCCATGAGTCGCTCAACCGCCGCCTGCTCAGGTTCGAAGAAGCCCAGGCGATCGAGTCGCCCTCGGGCATCGAGCATGATCGTACCGATCGATCGATAGCGGTCGGGGTCGCCACCAAGCGACTCGGCCGCGCTCGCCGCGTCGTCCCAGTCGACCATGCCGGCGCGGAGTCGACGGTCCGCCGCGACCAGGGTCTTCGCCATCGCGCGTCGTTCCACCGTGCCGGTCGAGTTGGACAACACCGCGGCGACCGCCGGTCCACCTCTTCCCAGGACGTCCGCGACCGACGCGGTCCACGTGTCGGCATCGCAGACCGGGCGTGCGAGTCGGGGCGACATGGTGGCCAGGAGCGTGGAAGGCGTGACGGTGCGAGGTGGAACCATCGCGATCTTCCGCTCGGTCGCGAGCGCATCGAGCGTGAGCAGGAGCTGCCGACCGGCCCGAGCGCCGGGCACGACGACCAGGGTTCGCGAAAGATCGATCTCCCCCAGCTCGTCCGTGGGTCTGTCGAGCAGACTCGTCGCCGCCTCGTTGATCGGTGCGAGCGTTCCGACCGCAAGGCGTCGAAGCGTCGGAGGCAGGATGGAATCTCGCTCGTTGTGCATGGTGTGGCGGAGACCCTCTCGCGACGTCGAGGAGACGGCGTCACGCTCTGGACATGATCCTCCAACACCCTGGATCACGCGATCTGACCGACGCGGATCGGACGATCGTCCAGAATTCAGGGACGCTCGGTCCTGAATCGCACCGCGAGCTCGCCGGGCACGATCTCGAAATCCTCGATGATGACGCGCCGTCCGTCGGTAAGCTCGACGATCGGCTCAAGAATCGACCCCATGCCGCTCGCCGACTCGTCCACGCCCTCGAGCTCCGAGGCGAACGCGTCGATCAACGCGGAGGTCAGGACGGAGGCGAGGCCGTCGCCGCCTCCGGAGACGTCGATGCGAAGCCGGTCGGGGTCGAGGGTCGCGTCGATCCGAAGGAGGACGAGGATCTCCGCCCCACCCTGCTCGGCCATCACCCCGAGCTCGATCCACCCGTCCGCGAACCGGATCCGGGGATCACCGATCCCCTCGGGCAGGACCTGCCGCCCCTGACTCCTCGACCAGGGCTCGAGTCGATTCACGAGCCAGGCGTTCACGTCCTCTTCACCGAGAACGAACCCCCACGACTCGGGCCCTCGGACCCGGGTGAGTTCCCGCACGACGGCGTTTTCGGTGGCGACGCCGCGAGCCTGTGCGAGCGACGAGGAGTCCCCCGCCGCGACCCACCACGCCGGGCGGTGGACCACCAGGCGATAGACCACGAGAAGGACGAGCAGCAGCAGGAGCGTGCCCACCACGGCGACGATGCGCGACCGGCGTCGATCGGTACCGACGGACACGATTCAGTCGGCCATCCGGGAGATCACCAGCGTGTCGTTCTGACCGCCGAAACCGAAGTTATTCGAGAGCGCGACGTCGACCGTGGTCTCCCGCGCCTCGTTCGGGACGTAGTCCAGATCGAGGTCGGGATCGGGGTGGTGCAGGTTGCGGGTCGGCGGGATCGCGCCGTGCTGGATCGCCAGGGCGCTGGTGATCAGTTCGACCGCGCCGGCCGCGGCGATCAGGTGGCCCATCATGCTCTTGATCGAACTCATGGGGATATTCGGAGCACGATCGCCGAAGACCGCCTTCACCGCACGGGTCTCGATGGAGTCGTTCTCCTTCGTCCCGGTTCCGTGGGCGGAGATGTACTGGACCGCAGGTCGGCCGCGGTCTTCCGCGTCCGGATCGAGCCCGGCCTCGGCCAGCGCCTGGAACATCGCCGCGGCGGCGCCCCGTCCGTCGGGCTGGATGTCGGTGATCCGATAGGCGTCGCAGCTCGATCCGTATCCGAGAATCTCGACCAGCGGTGCGGCGCCGCGCTTCTTCGCGTGATCGAGCGTCTCGAGCACCACCATGCCCGATCCCTCTCCCATCACGAACCCGCCTCGGGTCCGATCGAAGGGACGAGACGCCTCGGTCGGGTCCCCGTCGAATTGGGACATCGCGGTCAATCGATTGAACCCCGTCACCCCCAGCGGGTGGATCATCGTATGGGTTCCACCGGAGAGCATGAGGTCCGCGTCGCCGCGTCGGAGGATGTCGGTCGCTTCACCAATGGCCTGCGTGCTGGCGGCGCAGGCGGTCAGGCAGTTGTAGGCGGGACCCTGCAATCCGAACTCGCGACTCAGATGCGCGAGCGGCATGTTCGGTTCCTGCTCGATCTCGCACCAGGCGTCCATCCGTCGCATCGCCTCGGCGACCCAACGGTCCCCGTCGATCCGACGGGTCTCGGCGTTCCACGCGGCGATGTTGCTGGCCGCATAGTTGTCGAAGTCCAGCACGCCTTCGCCCGCGCCGAGATAGACGCCGGCGCGGAACGCGTCGAATCCACCCCGATCGAGACCGGCCTGGTTCCACGCCTGACGCGCAGCGCCGAGCGCGAACTGCACGTTGAGCCCGGCGTGTTCGTGCCACGACGGGTCCTGGACGAAGTCCCTGAAGTCGAAGTCACGAACCTCGGCCGCGAAAGTCGTCGGGAAGGTCTTCGCGTCGAATCGGGTGATCGGCGCCATGCCGCTCCCCGCGGAGATCAGCTTCGTCCACACCGAATCGAGATCGTGTCCAAGCGGGGTGATCCAACCCATCCCGGTGATCACCACCCGCTCCTGGTCGCTTCGCGTGCTCACGCGCTGCCCTCCTCGTGACGACGAAGCACGACCGCGGCGGTCTGTCCTCCGAGACTGGTGGTGAAGAC
>PKCT01000075.1 GCA_002862325.1 Phycisphaerae bacterium | reverse complement strand
TGCCCCCGGGCACGCCGCTCCAAGGACAATCGCCTGGACAGGAGGCAGGCCGGCCCGAGGTATGGAATCCATCCGTCCGCCCCGCGCGTCGTCGCCCTTGCCAGGCCGACATGCGCGGGACGATTCGCGTCGCCGATGAACTCGTGCACACCATGCTGCACGAGTCCACCCCCCAGTCGTTCGTCGAGCAGCCGCGAGCCCGTTCCGAGCAGTACCGGCGATACCCCCTTCCACGAACGCTCGACGACGGACGCGTTCGCAGCGTTCGAGTCACCGAGGTTCCCCATCGTTTCGAACGCGTCGTCGTCGCGCATCTCCGAGCGGCGTGCGCGAGTCGCTTCGTCGACACACCGGTCCCAGCCGGTGTCTCCGCGGCCAACCCTGGCCATCGCAGTCCGAAGTCGGTCGACGGTTCGACGCCTGGAATCACGTGCCCGAGACGCCAATCGAAGCTCATCTTGCCCAGTCATCAGCATTCCACATCGCGCGGCGACCTCGCCACGAACCTTTCGAACGATCGCAACGTCTCTCCGGTCGGAGCGCACCGATCGCGCCACGACGTGCCGGCATCACGTTGCACAAGCCATCTCACACGTCAGGAAAGTCGGCTCTCCAGTACGGCTGGGCCGCTGGCGAAGCCGCATCCTCTCACCTCATCCCACCCTCTCCCCTCATCTCACCCTCTCACCTCATCTCACCCTCTCACCCTCTCACCTCATCTCACCCTCTCCAATACGCACAGGTCCACAGCGCCTTGCTGTCTACTTTTGAACGGTTTTTGTTAGGGTATCGCGATCCTGGCCAAGGTCAAGAGGATTTGTCGTCGGATTCGAGATCGCAGCCCGCCGCCTCAGAATGCCCATCAAAGAGGCCCGGAGGCTCGCGTTCCGGCTCCGACGTCCGCTCCAGGAGTTCAGGCCCATCGTGAGCCGTGGAATTCACCCGGCTGGAGACCGGATGGCATGCCAGTCGCCGCCTCTCGCCCCCGGCGATGCAGTCGATCCAACCCGCACCATCCATCGCAGGCGAGATCCAGGCCCTGGCCGAGTCTTCATCGAGGATGACCGGCATCCGATCGTGAACGGTATCGACCGGAGGCCTCGACGCTTCGGTCAGGATGCAGAATCCCGGACCTTCCGTGCGTCCAGTGGAGGATGCGGGCGTCCAGAGTCCCGCCAACAACAGCAGCCCTTCGTCACCGGCTCGAATCGCGTAGGGATGCCTTTTCCCACCGATCTGCCGCCACTCGTAGAACGCACTGATCGGCACGGCTACCCGTCGACTTCGAATCGCCTCCCGAAAGGACGGCTTCAACTGGACAGTCTCGCATCGGGCGTTGATCAGAGGACGATCGTGGCCTCCCGACGATGCGACCCCCCATCGCATCAGATCGAGCGATGCTCCGTGGCCTCCGTGGCATCCAATCATCACCGGAGCCATGGACGTGGGCGCCACATTCCAGGCCGCTCGCCAATTCATCGCAGATCCCAGCCCCACGCCCAGCAGGGATGCCAATTCGCCCCCCGACAGTTCCAACGCATATCGTCCACACATGGCGTCGCTCCCGAGTCCACCGATTCGGCGACCAATTGGATGCCTTGTTCGCACTCTATTTCGGAGCCGGCATGCGTTCCATCCACCGCTCGAATCCATCAACTAGATTGGTGGCGACCGCACTCATCGTCGCCGGCACCGGATTCGCATCGGCGTCGGGACCCCCGGGGGTTCCGGCCGTCGTGACGCGAGCGACTCCGAAGGACACCGGCTTCATACTCCGTCGATCCAGCATTCCCGCCGTTCTCCGGGAATCGCATCGGCCCGACTCGCTCGAAGAACGATTCGCCGACGCCGACATCACCTTCGCACGGCATGGCGACTGGCTCGTCGCCACCGGTACCGAGGCCGACATCGCCCGACTCCACGCCTGGCACGCCGAAGCCCGCGAGCGGACCGGCGACGCCGTCGATCTGCTCTGCACCATCCAGCACGTCCCCGCGGACTACGCGGCCGTTCCGGTCGAGGGCTCCGTGCTCGGCGGCGAAGAGGCCGCCAGCTTTCTCGAACTCGCCGATGCCGATCCCACCATCATCATCGACCGACGGACGTTGACGGCCGCGTCGGGGGAGAGCACCCGCTGGCCGGAGCGGATCTCCGGCGACCTGGGAACCAGGGGGCTCCTCACGTGCACCCGAAGCGACGATGGCGGCCGCGCATACGGCATCGAGTTGGAACTCGCCGAGGAAAACACGATCGGACGCCGGACCGACCGCAACGGGCATCGGTTCTCCACGTCGATCCCCGAGGACGCCTCGGGTTTTCCGATCGTCATCTTCTCGACCCCATTCACCGAGTCGCGGGTGCGCGGTCTCGACGGCTCGATGTACGACGTCGAGACCACCGACGCCCGGTCACGCGAGCTCGTCGCCCTCACCTTCGACATCTCCGCCCGACCGCCGGCGTCGACCACGTCCACCTACGGCGAGCCCTATCGAGCCGGCCCGGCCACCGCGGACGGAATCGGCCGCTACTTCTTCGGGCGGGAGATCGCGCAGGTCATGGGCCACCTCGGGGCCGGCTGGCTCGAGCGCGCATCACGCGAGCGGGAGGAGCGCACCGACGTACTGCTCGAGCATCTCGGCATCGAGCCCGGCCAGACCATCGCCGACATCGGCGCCGGGAGCGGCTACTACACGCGGCGACTCGCCGCCCTGACCGGCGAGCAAGGTCGAATCGTCGCGACCGACATCCAGCCGGAGATGCTCGCGATTCTCGAGACCAGACTCCGCGAGGAGGGTATCGACAACGTGGAGGCCCGCCTCGGCGCGATCGACGATTGCGGCCTCGCCCCCTCGAGCGTCGACCTGATTCTCCTGGTCGACGTCTATCACGAGTTCGACCATCCCTGGGAGATGATGAGGTCGATGCGGCGTGCGTTGCGTCCGGGCGGACGAATCGCGCTCGTCGAGTACCGGGCCAACGATCCCAGAGTCCCGATCAAACCGCTCCACACGATGACCTCGGAGCAGTCCCGCCTGGAGTTCGAAGCCGCGGGGTTCGAGCTCGAGTCGGAGACGACCGAAGGCCTGCCTTGGCAGCGTGTCCAATTCTTCGGCAAGCGATCCTCGGCCTCAGGTCGCTAGACCCCTCACCTTGCGATTCAGATCCTCGAGCTCGAAGGGCTTGCGAAGAAAGTCGGTGCGTTGCCACTTCGGGGGATCGAAGTCGTTGTTGCCGGTGATGAAGAGCACCGGCACATCGCGGCCGAGCTCCGCTCGCACCGCCGACGCGAGATCGTCGCCCCGTCTGCCGGGGAGATTGATGTCGAGGACGAGGACCGTGGGGTCGACGGTGAGGATCTGTTCGAGCGCTTCGGCCCCGTCGGAGACGGCGACGACCTCGAATCCACAGTTGACCAGGGATTCCGCCAGCATCGGTCGCAGCAGCGGGTGGTCCTCCACCAGGAACACCCGGCACCCCGTCAGGTCGACCGATTCATCGCCGGCCCGATCACCCTCGACGGCCAGCGGGATGGTCAGGCGAATCGTCGTCCCCACATCGAGCTGGGACTCGATCTCGAGCCTGCCGGACTCCGCGTCGACCAGACGATGCACCATGGCGAGCCCGAGCCCGGTCCCCTTCTTGCCCTTGGTGGTGAAGAAGGGACGAGTCGCGAGCTCGACCGTCTCCGCCGCCATGCCCTTCCCCGTGTCGCGAATCTCCATCACCAGACGGCTCGAATCTCCGGTCGGATCCTCTCGACGGAGCGAGACCTCGAGCAATCCGTGCCCAGACATCGCGTCCCGCGCATTGATCACCAGGTTCAGAATGGCCTGCTGCCACTGACTGGCGTCGGATTCGATCCAACCAAGGCCGGTCGGAAGATCCGACTCGACCCTGATGGCGGCCCCGAGTACGGGTTCGGCCAGCTTAAGCGTCTCCGAAGCGACCGTCGCCAGATCGATGCGATCCCGCTGCGTCGCACTTGGTCGGCCGAGCGAAATCATGTTCTGGGTCAGAGCGCGTCCACGAGCCACCGCATCCTTGATGACCTCCATCGATTGAAGGGACTTCTTCGGAAGGCCCGGACCGAGGGCCGCCAGTGTCGCATGTCCGCTGATCGCCGACAAGACGTTGTTGAGGTCGTGTGCGAAACCGCTCGCAACCTGACCGACCGCCTCGAGGCGACGGGCGGACGCCAGCGTCTCCTCGAGCTCCTTCTCATGGGTCACATCCTGAACGACCCCGATCATTCTCGCTCGCGCGGTCGGCTTCCCTTCATACTCGGCGTCGTCGTCCTCCCGGGCGATGAGCACGCCCACTTCGCGTCGCCAGAAGACGCGATCCCCCGGCCCGAGCATCCGGTACTCGACCTCGTACCGATGGCTTCGACCTTCGGAGGCTTCCCGCCATGCGGCGACGACGGGTCCGCGATCATCGTCGTGGATGGTCGATCGATCCCGTGGAATCATTTCCGCATTCTCGCCGAGGAGGTCGCGGGCCCGATCGTCGATGACTGCCCCCAGGAGATCCCCGGTCTCGCTCAGGACGTACTCCCAGGCCCCCGCCTGCATGGCGTCCAAAGCACTCTGCAGTCTGCTTTCGCTGCCGACGAGTCGAGCCTCCGCCGCGACCCGATCGCTGATGTCTCGGATGAACGCGCTGAAGACGCGCCGTTCCGGAAGCACCAGCGGATTGATCGCCAGTTCGATCGGAAACCTCCTTCCCGAGCGATCCACCGCTTCGATCTCGATGCGCGCGCCCAGGACGGGCCCCTCACCCGTCGCTAGGAATCTCTTCATGCCTGCGAGGTGCGCAGGGCGGAGCTCCTCGGGGATGATGGTCTCGGTGAGCGTCGCCCCGATCGCCTCCTCCGCCGGCCACCCGAAGAGGTCGGCCGCACTGTCGTTCCAGGCGACGATCCGACTCGACTCGTCGCAGGTGACCACCGGATCGAGTGCGGTGTCCATCAGGAGTTGGACCTGCCGTTCCCGGAGTTCCAACGCTTCTTCTCGTCGTCCAGCCTTGGTGATGTCCATCGCGAACAGGTCGTACGCGATGGACTTCGCGGAATCGTTCGCCCGGAGCACGCCGGCGAATCGATACTCCCCGATTCCGAACTCGACCTCTCGGGAGGCGTTCGCCGGGAGATCGGCGGCAATCCTGGCCAGCTCGGAACACCAATCGACCATGGGGCGTCCCACCAGGTCCTCGACGCCTTCGAGGCGATCGAGCATGGAGCCTCCGATCGTGACCAGATCCCTATCCAGCTGTACCAGCATGATGGGAGGGTCCTCGCGTCCCTCGACCGTTTTAACGTCCATTTGCTTCCGTTCGCCAGGAGGAGCCGAGCGCTTCTGAAAAACGCCCGACGGGGTCATTGGCCGTTCGACGACTTTGGTCGGTCACTGAAGATGAAGAACACCGTCCCCAGGCCTATGCCGATCATCGTGACCACCGCGAACATACCGAATACGTAACCCAAGGCGTTGCCCTCGCTAGATCCGGTGAGACGCCATCGAATCTGACGTCGCCACCGGAATGAATCTTGCCGAACCAAATACCGGAGGTGGGACTCGAACCCACACTCCCTTGCGGGAAACGGATTTTGAATCCGTCGCGTCTGCCAATTCCGCCACTCCGGCTGCCATCGGCATTCTAGACGATTCGACCCGACAAACGACACCCCCCTGGATCCGGAACCGGACCCGAGGGGGGGGAGGCAGGAGAACCGTTGCGACGCTTCAGACCAGGCCGAAGTTCGCCAGGAGGATGCCAAGGTCGGCGGGCCCGACGACGCCGTCGCCGTCGAGATCCCCGAGTCCGGATCCTCCCCAGTTTCCGAAGATGATTCCGAGATCGCCGCCATTGACGATGCCGTCTCCATTCAGGTCGTAGAGGTTCCCCGTCGATCCACTTCCACACTCGGGAAGCGTGAAGGAGACCGGTTCACCACAGCACTCGGCGAGATTGGCCACGTGGAGCGTGGCCGTGAAGTCGATCACGTCACCCGCCGAGAGGGAGGTCGTCACCTGGATCGGCCCCACCGAGATCGTTCCGAACTGGGGCGTGGGAGGCACCGAGACATGCGAGGGGGAGAAGCTGAAGGGCGATCCCGGACTCGCCACGAAGAAGACGTGCTCCACCACATCGGCGGTCAGGTTGACGAGCTCGAAGCTGATCTCGTAGAGGCCGGCCGCCGCGTCGATGCAGACCACCTCCCACGCCTGGTCGACCGCACAGTCGCATTCGGGAACCGTCAGGCAGACGTCCTCGCCGTCGAGGCCGCAGCACTCCTCGAAGTTCTCGTCGTAGAGGGTGAGCGAGAAGCAGACGGTACCGCTCGTGATCGGACCGAGAACGGTCAGGTCGATCGTCGTGGACTGCCCCGGAAGGAGCTCGGGCATGAGGGGGACGACGTTGCTGGACACGGGACCGGTGATCAGCAGGAACTGCGCGGGTTCGGTCGAGTTGTTGGTCACCTCGAGCTCGAGAGCATAGTTCTGGGAGATCGCACCGTCCTCGACCATGCACTCCAGGGTGCCGGTCACGTCGAGACACGGTTCTTCCTGGACCGCCTTGAAGCAGGTGACCTCGAGGGATCCCATGCGGAGCTTCTCCTGGAGGTCGACATCCTGGTCGGCGTCGATCCAGACGCTGTTGAGCGCGGTGTCGCCGAGGACGGGGATGCCGATCGCACCGTAGATCTGCTGACCAGCGACGAGCGAGATCGCATCGGCACTGAACCACGCCCGCAGGAGGCCGCCGTTGTCGAAGTCGACGCCGCCCGATCCGTTGGTTCCGCCACCGGAGTTGCCGACCTCGTAGGTGAGATCCTGGTTCCAGGCAGCGCCGTCGTGACAGTAGCGGAGACCACGCGACTGGTGGGCCGCGGTCGACGTGTCGTCGTACATCGAGCGTTCGGCGAGGAGCAGGCAGCACTGGTCGTCGAGGGCGAGGTCGGCGACGGGCATGCTGGTGTCGCCGTTCAACGGAGGAAGTTCGAATTCGAGATTCCGGGTCCCGGGCACGATCGATCCGAAGGCGTTGAGTTCGACCGACCAGATCTCGTTCGCGGTGGAGATGTCGCCACGGTTCATGTCTTCACCCCACACGGAGTAGTAGAGCCGATCGATGGTCGGGCAGACCGCCCAGACTCGTTCCCCGAGCGGTGCGAAACCGTCCGCGTCGCCGACCTCGGCAGCCCCACCCAGGGAGAGCGAATCGGTGGCATGGTCCCAGGCGTCGACGATGTTGCCCGAGCCGTCGATTCGATAGATCCGCCCATCGTCGAAGTTCGATGCGAAGAGCTGGTCGCGATCGAAGTCCCAGGCGATGTTGCCGATCCCCGGCCACGCCTCCGTGGCGGGCTGGATGTTGGGATCCTGGGTCTGCGGGAGCGTCGCGAACAGCGACGGCGCGCCGGTCACCTCGTCGATCTGGTAGATCGATCCGGCGGCCCCGAGCGAACCGACGAGATCACGGCTGACACCGCTTGCGAAGACGGAACTGTGGGCGACGAATCCTCGACCGCGCCCATCCATGGCCACGCCGAAGATCGTGCCGAGATTCGTCCGCGTCCAGTCGGGGTGCGACCATTGCGGCGCCGCCCAGTTGGTGCCGACCGGCACGGTATCGTCGTTGGTGAGGTCGAAGGCGACCAGCGGGAGTTCGGTGACGGAGAAGGAGTCACGGGTGAAGAGCAGGATCTGACCACCGCCGAAGCCGGCCTGTTCCAGCCAGCCGGGGTCGCCTTCCCCACACGAGTCGCATTCGCCCACGGGCGGGAAGGACGGGCCACCGTTGTCGCAGGGGGCGCCGTCGAAGGAGACGGAGAACTGGCCGAGGGACTGATCGCCCTGATCGGCCGACGCCAGCTGGATCATGTACTTGCGGCCGCACACCACTTCGCAGGTGAGCTGGGTCTGCTTGCCGCACTCATCGTCGGCACAGCACACCGGGGTCGCGACGTCCGGGTCCGGACATTCGCACTCCGCCCAGAGGATGATCCGCGTGTTGGCGAGGGTGAGGTTGCAGGTCGAGATCGTGACCGTTCCGTCGACCGGCGCCTCGAAGCAGTACCACAGGTCCTGGTACATCGGACCTTGCTGACAGGGAGCGCTGAGCCAACTGGTCGTCGCCTCGCTGAAGAAGAAGTCGTGGATTCCGGCGGTGATGTCGGTCGGCGACGCGCAGTCGTCGTTCACGGCCTGGGCCTGGGCGGTGCCGGCCAGGAGAATGGCAGAGGCCGGGGCCACCACCTTTCGAAGGAACGACCCGAGGGAGGTTCCACATCTGATCTGAATGGACATATCGAGCTCCTCGAAAAGGGGTTGATGGGCCGGCCCATGCCGACTCGGTCATCCATTTCCGAGCTTCTCGATCGCATCTCACACGGAATGTCGAGGAATTGTCAGTCGGGGGTGTCACAGTGCAGAATCGACCGTCCGGGACCGATCCAGATCCACAAGGCGCTGCCCACGAGGAGGGTTCCGGCCGCGATGAATCCCTGATGCGGCCGAATCAGGTCGAAGTGGCGGATGAGGGCGTACGCCCCACCCGACAACGTCATCATGAGGAAGCACATCGCGTTCGCCGTGCAGAGGATCCTCGCCCGCCCCTCCGACGGTGCCCAGAGCATCTGGATCGTGATCAACGGGATGAGGAAGAGACCAGCGAAGAACGCGGCCGTGAAGAGCAGCGACCACAGGACCCAGTATCCGAGCTCGCCCGTGCCGAAGTCCATCGGTGTCAGGACCCCCAGCAGCGTGAAGGTCGCACCACATCCAAGCCCTCCGATCACCACGAGTCCACCCCGAATCCTGGGTCCCGAAATGACTCCCGCCACCACGCTCCCGGGACCGATACCGACCCCGAACGCGGCGAGAAGAATCGAGAACCAGGTGGGCGACATGTTCATCGCGTCCTGATAGTCGGGAATGATCGCGAGCACCAGATTCGCAGCGCCCCAGAAGAGGCTCCACACCAGGACCGCATCCCAGACCACGCCGGGTCGGATCATCCTGATCGCGGTCAGGTAGGTACCCAGGGGATTCCAGTCGCGTCGAAGTCCGGGGTTCATCGGAACGAGCCCACGCATGAACAGGCTCGTACCGAGACTGCACACGGCGAAGACCAGGATCGCGACGCCGACGATCGTGTAGGGACCGAGCGCCATCCCGCCGACCGACTTGCCGCTCGTCCACGAGGTCGACCACTCCCGAAGCGGTCCGGCCACCGCCATGCCCGCGATGATCGCGATGTTGGTCGTCATCGAGATCACGCCGTTGGCGGTTCCGACGTGTCGCTTGCCGACCACCTCGACGATCGACCCGTACTTCGCGGGCGAGAAGAAGGCGGACTCGCTCGCCAGCAGAATGAATCCGGCGATGACGATCCAGGGGCTGTTGAACCAGAAGCCGGCGAGCACGACCAGGTCGGGTTGCGCGCTGTCGATAGCGCCCGCCAGATCCTGATCAAAGGCTTCTCGCGTCGGGTAGCGTTGGTGGTCAATCAGGGCAGTTTCAATGCCGGCGTTTTGTGCAATGCTGAGACCGCCGGCGCCCAGACGATTGCTGATCACCAGCGAGATCTCTCCGCCCAATGATCCCTCTAGGCTTGCGTTCAGCAGCGACTGGAAATTTGAGCCGCGGCCCGACAGCAATACAGCGACGACGGGCGCAAGCGCAGCAAAAGATACAGCGCCCGCACCAGCTGCC
>PKCT01000128.1 GCA_002862325.1 Phycisphaerae bacterium | reverse complement strand
GATGGCTCGCTTGACGTCCTCGCGATCCTCACGACGGGACCTGGACTGCTCGATGAACTCGGCCGGTGGTCGGGCACCGGCGGGAATCCCGTTGGCGCGGGCGTAGCGGTAGATCGTCATTGTCCGGAGTCCCTGACGCAGCCCCTTCCGAGCGCGGCGGGCATCGTCGTCGGATTCGACGGTTCGGGTGGTGGTGCCATCCTCGGGGAAATGCTGCCGGGTCAGCGCGTCGGCGATTTCGCCGACCCGTTCCAGCCGGACGTAGGGGTGATGGTCGGGGACCGAGTCGAGGAGATGGATCCGTTCTCCCGCCACGTCGGTCGCCGCGACCCGCCGTGAGAGCTTGAACTCCGCAAGGGTGTCGACCCAGGCGACGTTCTCGGGAAGCAGTCCCATCAGGTGAAAGGCCCGACTCCGGTTGGCCCGAGTGTCTTCGGGGAAGTCCTCGTCGATCCCGGCCCTGACGATCTCCTCGAACTCACCGGATGAGGCGGCCGTGAACTCGATCGGTCGAAGAGGCTGCTTCCCGAGTAGATCGGCGACTTCGCGGACCAGATCGTCCATCGGGACGGGAATCAGGCGCGGCAGCTTCACCTGGTGTGGAGTTTTCTCGTGACCGGGTGCCGGTTCGACCGCCTCGCCCGGATGTTCCGTGACCACGGCGTCCTCGATCGAGTACATGAATCCCTGCCGCTTCCCCTCATGTTCGCTGTCGGGCAGTGAAAGGCGGAGGATGCCGGTCACGTTGGAGGGCGCCTCGATGAACGGATGGTTGCTCGATCCGCCGTCGTCGGCCTGCGTGACGAATACGACCTGGGAGATGTTGGGTGGGCTGCAGAACTTGCAGCCGACGTAACTCGGGAGGATCATGCAGCGACGCATGTTTCGAAGGTCGTCGAAGGGGGCCATGAACCCGACCAGGGTCACCTCTCGTCCGTCGAGCTCCTTCAGAGCGTCGGGGAAGCTGAGTTCGGCGTCGATGAAGTCGAGACGCCGGGCCTGGTCCAGCAACGGGAAATCGATCTCGGGGGCATCGGATCCGGTCTCCAGGGTGGCCGCGCGCTCCTTGGCCGCGGTCGGCGCCGGGATCGTGACCACGGCCGGGGTGACCGGAGTGGAGGCGGCCATGTCCGGCGCCGGTTCGGTATTCCGAGACCCGGTGGAGGCTTCGCCGCCCGTTCGATCCTGTTCGCACCCGGACCCGAGGGCGACGGCGATGACCGCGAGAACGAACGGTCGTGGATGGGTGTTCATGGTGGGAATCTTCACGGCGGGCTCAGTCCGTCAGTTGGAGGTCGGCGATGGGCGTGCGGCGATAGCAGGAGATAGCGGGAAACACGCTGGCGATGACACCACAGGCCGCCATCGAGACTAGTGCGATCAGTTCGGAGGGGGCGAGGCGCCAGGGGTGCAGGGCGAGTCCCGTGGTATCGCGGATGGTGTCGGAGGCCAGCGCAAGCCCCCCGTGCCCGAGCAGCAGGCCGAGGACGATGCCAGCGGTCGTGAGGATCAGGCCCTCGACGAAGACGAGGGCGGCGACCTCGCCGCGGACTGCGCCGAGACTCCGGAGGATCGCGATGTCGCGGCGACGTCGTTCGGTGGCTTGGTGCAAGGTGGTGAGCACCGTGAGGCATGCGACCGCGACCACCGCCGCGGCGACCGCCAGCAGCGACCGCTGGACCGGTCCGACCACGCCGCGCTGGAATCTCAGGATCTCGTTGATGGGAATCGCGGCGATGCCGTCGCTCTGCTTCCGGATCTCGTCTGCCATCCAGAGGCGGAGGCCCGGGGTCTCGAGTCGAACGAAGATCGCGGAGGTTTCGCGTTCGGGACGGTTCGCGAGCATGGCGGTCCCCTGGATCGCCGAATGGAGCCGTTCCTCGGTCTCGTGGATCTCCCAGACCGACTCGAGCGTGCCGAAGATCGCGCGATCCTGGGCGGTTCCGGTCGGGGCGAGGATTCCGCTCACCCGGTACGGGAAGTCGCGGTGGACCTCACCGCCGGGAACCTCGATCAGTCCGTGGGTGCCGAAGAAGGTGTCGCCCACCTCGAGTCCGGTGGCGACGGCCACGTGGCTGCCGAGGACGACTTCGAATCGATCCTCGAAGAGGCGCCCCCGATCGAGCCGGAAGAACGGATCTCCGTTCCGGTCGAGCAGATCGAAGAAGTGTGGCTCGGTACCGACGATGCGGTGGCCGGCAAGGTTGTCACCCAGGCCGATGGGGGCGGCCCAGGCGACCCGAGGATCGCGGCGCAGCCGTTCGTACTCCTCGTACGCCAGGTTCCCCGGAGGCGAGTCGACGTGATAGACGCTCGAGAGTACGAGCTGGAGAGGGCTGCCCTTTCCGCCGACCACCAGGTCGTACAGCGCGGCGTCCCTCGAGAGGGCCTGGTCCGATTCATGACGCAGCACCAGGACGGTGCACACCAGCGCTGATCCGAGGGTGATGCTCGCCACGGTCAGCAGGGTCACCAGCCATCGAAACCGCAGGTATCGCCAGGCCATACCGAGGATGCTCATGGGGTTCGAGCCTCCTCGATGATCGCGGGGTCGCCGGAAGCGATGAGACCGCTGGCGTCGAAGGACCGGGAGAGCCGGGCGGCGAGGGCGGGATCATGGGTGACCATGAGCAGGGTTCGGTTGCCTTCCGCGGCCACTTCCCGTAGCAGGTCGAAGACTTCGCGGGCGGTTGCGGGATCCAGTGACCCGGTCGGCTCGTCGGCGAGCAGGATGGACGCTTCGCCCGCGACCGCTCGAGCGATGGCGACCCGCTGCCGCTCGCCCACGGAGAGCTGGTCCGGTCGGGCGCGGAGTCGATCGCCGAGGCCCACCCGATGCAGGGCGTCGGTGGCCCGGCTGCGGGCCGATCCTCGACTTCGGGAACCGAAGCGCAGGCCGATGGCGACGTTTTCCACCGCGGTGAAGGGAGCGAGCAGCTGGAAGGTCTGAAAGACCATCCCGCACTGCGCTCCGCGGTGTCGATCGAGTCCCGCGGAGCCGAGGGTCGACAGGTCGACGCCCGCGACGGTCACCTCGCCCTCGTCGGCACGGCGCAGTCCCGCGATCAGGTTGAGCAGGGTGCTCTTACCGCATCCGCTCGGCCCGGTGATTGCGACGGTTTCGCCCGCGGCCGCGTCGAAGGCGGGCAGGCGGAACCAAAGCGAGGAGGCTCGATCACCTTCGCCGAGGCGAAGTCGGACGTCGCGAAGGCGGACCATGGTCAGGGGCCTCTCGATCCGTCCACGCCTCGACGATGCCGTGACTCACGAGCCGCCATCATGGTGTCTCGTTGCCGTTTTCCCGATGGACATGCGGTCGAAGAATGAAGGGGCCGGTGGTGGCCTCCGCGATCCGGAGCTCCGCCAGGGCCGCGAAATCCTCGCCCATCAGCCAGGACGCATCGACTCCGGTCTCGCCGGGGAAGAGAAAGTAGTTGGTGGTCGCGTCGACGACGGTCGCGGCACCGGACTCGTCCTCGTTCCGCACTCGATCACGCACCGCGAGGGTCACCTCCTGCCCGAGGTCGGGGAAGGTCAGGATGAGTGTGGTGTCCACGGGAAGTCGCCAGGGTTCGCCGCCGAAGCCGCCCTGGGTGAGCCAGATCTCGACATCTCCGGCGTCGTCGTGGAGCTTGATCTCGGCGGTGCCGACCTGCGTTCCTTCGGCGTCGAAGACGGGCTGCAGGAAGCCGGAGTTGGGACCTTCGTTGGCATGGATGTGGGGCATGCCCGCGGCATCCATCAGTTTCTCGATCACCGGGTGCAGGCCGAGGACCAGGGTCGCGGTCGACTCGGGGTCGGTGGTGTTGGAAAGGCCGTCGATCAGGCTGGTGAGATCGGCGAGGATCGTCTCTGCCTGGCGAGGATCGGCGGCGTTGGCCGGAACGGTCGCTGGGGTGACCGCCTTGCCGGTCTCCAAGAGTTCCGCACGCATCGACTCGACCGTGGCGAGGTCACCGGTCCGGGCGAAGCCGTCGGCCCGGTAGGCGACTTCGTCGAAGCGAGCCAGTTCGGGCCAAGACACCGGGGTCTCTCCGGCCTCGTCCCGGGTACAGGCTGTGGTGAGCAGCGTGAGGCAGACAAATAGGAGCAGCGAGGAGTGTCGGCGGAATTTAGAGAGAGGGCTCAAGAGTGGATCCGATGGGGATGTCGGTGAGAGGTCGCGATGCCGAGATGGCGGAATGGACTCGATAGGTTAGCCGGTTCGGGGGCGACTATCGACCGGCGCACCGACTCCTTCGAAGTCCATCCATCGCGGCTTCCGGGGCGTGTGCCCGGCCCAGCCGTGATCAGCAGGAAGACTTCCTCCCGGCAGGCCCCATGGTTCAGGGATTGTTGGCGGCCTTGATCTCGGTGTTCATCCAGATCGTGTTCGGCAGGCCCTTGCGGAAGGTGCCTTTGGCGAGCAGTGCGTCCGGAGCATCATCGCCGTCGAGGTCGCCGAGGGCGACGCACGTGCTTTCCCGGTGTCCAAGAGCCTGCCCGGAGTCGGTGAACCTGCCGGTGTGGTCGTTGAGCCAGATGGTGCTGGATTCGCTGTCCCAGTTCGCGACGACGGCATCGAGATCGCCGTCGCCATCGAGATCGCCGAGGGCGACCGAGCGGCTGTCCCCCTTGCCGAGCGCCTGTCCGGAGTTGCTGAAGTGTGCGGAACCGTCGTTGGTCCAGACCGTGTTTGGCCCACCCAGATATCTGGCGACCATCGCATCGAGATCGCCGTCCCCGTCGAGGTCGCCGAGCGCGACTGCGCGGCTGAATTCGGTCTCGAGTGTCCGAGGCGAGCGGGTGAGGATTCCGTCGCCGTCGTTGATCCAGATGATGGTGGGCTGCGACAAGTCGTTGGCGACCATGGCATCCAGATCTCCGTCGCCATCCAGGTCGCCGAGTGCGACGGATTGACTGCGGCTCTTGCCGAGCTTCTGGCCGGAGTCGCTGAAGGTTCCGGTGCCATCGTTGACCCAGATCGTATTGGGCTGGGCACTGTTGGCGAACATGGCGTCGAGATCGCCATCGCCATCAAGATCACCGAGCGCCACCGACCGGCTCTTGTCGTCGCCGAGCGTTTGCCCGGAGTCGGTGAAGGTTCCGGTTCCATCGTTGATCCAGACGGTATTCGGCTGATTGTCGTTCGCGATGATCGCATCCAGGTCGCCGTCGCCGTCGAGGTCGCCGATGGCGACGTCGCGGCTGCGGCCTTGTCCGAGTGCCGGTTCGGAATTGGCGAGGGTCCCGGTGCCATCGTTGGTCCAGACGGCGTTCGGCGCGCCTCCGGGATGAGCGTAGTTGGCGACCATGGCATCGAGGTCGCCGTCCCCGTCGAGGTCGCCGAGCGCCACCGACAGGCTGTCGCCGTTGCCGAGCCTCTGTTCGGAGTCGATGAATACGAATGTCGTCTGACTCGCCTGGGCGGCAGAGACGCTGGCGGGGACGGCTCCGGTCAGGCAAACCCGCAGCAAAAGGGTTGTCGGGCTGGTGTGGCAGGCCGGCATGGTGGTTCCTTCAGGGGGTGCATGGAGGCCGGCCCGGGGCGAACTTCCGGAGCGTGGCGAGAATCCACCGGTGACCGAGTGACCAGGGGCGGTGACCGGCGGCATGATCGCAGAAGATCATCGGCCCTCGGGTCGAACCGAGCGCGGTGGATATTGGGTCGGCGGAAAGCGGGTGAGGAGGCTCGAACTCCCGACATTCAGCTTGGGAAGCTGACGCTCTACCAACTGAGCTACACCCGCGGGGTGGACTGCGAAGTCTAGCAGGACGACGCGATGTGATCTTGGCGACGCCCGCGGGTCAGTCTTCCTCGGCGGAGAGCGCTTCGATCAGGAGCGCTTCGTCCGTCGCGTCGAGGCCCGGCGGGTGGTCGGACCAGGCGTGTCCGCTCAAGGCGTCTTCGCGGCCGCGCTTGTACAGAGCCGTCATGTACTCGGGATCGAACGGTTCCGCCGGCTCCAGATCGAAGTCGATCGGGATCGAGGCGAGTCGGAATCGCATCCCGTCCCGCCGCGTCGTCACCCAGATCCGGTACAGGTCGCCGATTCCGTTGCTGCGAATGAGGCCCGAGATCGCGCGGCCCGCGATCGAGAAGAGGGTGCGATCGACCACCTCGAAGCGAAGCGTCAACGGTGCATTCCGGATGACCCAGGCGGTCGCCGGTGTGTCCCGGTCGAAGACGCCGATGCTGGTGTGGTCTCGGCGAATCTGGACGGACGGGGGATACGTGAACACCTGGGCACAGACGCCGCCGTCGACGTGCATCTCGTCGAACTGGTTCCCCTCCTCGTCGACGACGTCGATCATGACCGGTGGGAACACGCCGGGGATCGAGGCCGATGCGAGGACGATGTCGATGAAGAGCTCGCGCCCACCGGGGAGATCCTCGCCCGGAATAGCGCTCACGCACCAGTAGGTCGGCTCCATCCGATCGAGATTCGCGGTGCCGATGAAGAGTCGTCGTCCGCGACGGTGCTCCTCCCCGATCCGCCTGAACGTGGCCTCGTCCAGCTGCGTCTCGAGGAGTTCCCGAAGACCGCGGGGACTCGCGAGGGCATCGCTCGTCAGGCCTTCGATGAGGCCGCGTTCGTCGACGAGGTCGTCGGTTCGGACGGAGGTGTAGCACTGCCGCAGGCGGTCGTCGTAGTCGCTGCCCAGGAAGGCGAACGGCGCGGTGAGGGCGCCGGTCGAGATGCCCGTCACCACGAGGAATTCGGGACGGGTACCGATCTCGGTCCAGCCCTCGAGCAGGCCCGCGCCGTACGCGCCGTCGGCGCCGCCGCCCGAGATCGCGAGGACGTTCAGCGGTTCCTGGTCGAGCCCGCTCTGGCGAACCTCTTCCCGGAATCGGGCGACTCGCTGGTCGAGCATCCCGGGGGCTCGGTCGCCCCAGTCGTCGCGGGCCAGTCGCCACGAGGCCATCCCTTACGGCGCGACGGCGTCGAGCCGGTCGCGGGGCACCGGCTTGCGGGCAGGCGTGGAACAGCCGGACATGACGATCTGGCCGGCGATGGTGACGAGGAAGAGCGATGACAGGGTTCGATGGATCACGACAACCTCCGTATGATCGAAGATGGTACCGCCGGACGTTTCGATTTCGACACGGTACTGCTCTCGGAGGTCGGCATGGCTCATCGATCGCGTGCGGCGAAGATCTGGCGGAGGATCGCAGGGGGGCTCGGCCTCGGCGCGTGCGGGATCGCGGTCCTCACCGTCGTCGGGTGCGTCCGCAGTTCGGGTGGGACGTGGTATTTCGACGAAGCGCCGCTGCCCGACGGGTGGCCGGAGCTCACGCCGGTCGACGCGGTCCAGATCCGCGAGTACCCGACCTACCGCGCCGCGGTCGTGACCGACGATCGCACGACGGCTGGCCAGCGGCAGATGTTCGGTCCACTGTTCCAGCACATCAGTTCGAACGACATTCCAATGACCGCGCCGGTCGACATGACCTACGACGCCGCAGCGGATGGCGACGGGCCGGACCGGATGACCGGTATGGCCTTCCTCTACCGAACGCCCGATCTCGGTCCGACCGGAATGGACGGGGTCGTCCGGGTCGAAGACGTCGCACCTCAGGCGTACGCGAGCACTGGCGTTCGCGGGTCCTACAGCGACGCGCATTTCGACGCGGGGCTCGCTCGCGTTCGAGCGTGGCTCGGCGACCATCCCGAATGGATGGTCGATGGCCCGCCTCGGTATCTCGGCTACAACAGCCCGTTCGTTCCGTGGTTCTGGCGGTACGGGGAAGTGCAGCTTCCGGTGGTCCGTCACGCCGTCGACGGGTGACGGCTGGCGGTCATCGCACGGGGCGCGTCGTTCCCGACTTGCTCCGCTCGATGGCGGGCAGATCTCGAGGATGCGGTGGAGGGTCGGCTTCGAGCGATCGGACGTATCGCCGCCGCCGACCAGGAGACCGCGTTTGCACCGTATCGTCGCCCCTCCTGCACGCTCCGATCCCAAGGGGCCTCGGTATGGGGTAGATGCCGGATTCGAGGGCGCCGAGCCGTCCGGAAACGCCCTTTCGGGCTCCAGGGGGAGCATGAACCCGGACCAATGGGTCAAAAAACGGCCTAGATCAGGAACTCGGGGTGAGCTTTCGCGTATCCTCCTCGTGTTGGGCGGAGGGAATCCCCGGCTCCTGATGTTGAGCTGGGGTCCGCCTCGACCCGGATGGCTCGCCATCCGGGCGGAGACTCTGGGAATGGGGGCCCGGCCCCGTCGACCTTAGTCGACCCCAATCCGGGCACAGGGAACGTGGACGCCTCGTTGCATGCAACGAGGCGTCCGCATTTTTTGTCGGCAACCTTCGTCAGGGGCCTGGGGGCGATGGCTCCACCGAGGTGGGACCACTATTGCACGAATTCTCCCGGCCTGGCCGATTTGCCAATATGCCCGCTTTAGCCGATCGCCCGGCTCCTCGACCACTCGCCTACGAGTACGACCAGCACTGGTCGGTGTGGGCGATCCCCGCGGGACTCATCGCATCATTCACGTTGAACGTCGCGGCACTCAAGGCGCCGTTCATGATGATGAAGATGTTTCCATCCGCGGCGGAGCCGTACAGCATTCCCCACACCATCCAGTTGATGTGGAGCGTGCTCGAGGTCTACTGGGTGGCGATCCTGATCA
This sequence comes from Phycisphaerae bacterium, assembly GCA_002862325.1. Lineage (GTDB taxonomy): Bacteria > Planctomycetota > Phycisphaerae > Phycisphaerales > SM1A02. Next base: position 1,102 of record PKCT01000128.1, on the reverse strand, counting down.
CGATCTTCTCCCTGATCTTCCCGTTCGTGAAGCTGATCATGTTGGCCGTCGTCTGGTTCTTCCCGCTGCCGGAGCGGTCTCGTGGTCGATTGCTGGGGCTCCTGGGGACGCTGGGGCGGTGGAGCCTCCTGGACGTGTTCGTCACGCTCGTGCTCATCGTGCTCGCCCACGACCAGGGCCAGCTCTTCGTGACCGATGTGAAGTCCGGGCTGCTCATGTTCATGTCCGCCATCGTGCTCGCCATGCTCACCGGGGACGTCGCGCATCACCTCCACGATCGAAAGCGGAAGTTGCCGGAGCTCGACGCCAAGGCTCGGGCGGGGGGGCGTTGGCTTGCGCCGGTGGTCTTCCTCCTCATCATCGGATCGGCGGTGTCGCTCGCGGCGGCGTTCTACCTCCCGTTCCTCCAGATCACCGCATGGTTCCTCTCGAAGCAGAGCTACAGCATTCTCCGAACGGTGGAGACGCTCTGGGGCGACCACAATCGTGTCTTCGCGATCGCAGTGTTCCTGTTCCTGCTGCTCGCCCCGGTGCTCCGACTTGGTCTCATCGCCCACGCGAGTCTGATGACGAGTGCTCCGAAGAAGCTGAGACGCGCCATGGTCAGGTTGGATGTGGTGAGCCGCTGGGCGGCACTCGACGTCTTCGGACTGGCGATCGCCCTCTTCCTCGCCGAGGGGTCGAATCTGGTCCCCATCCAGACCCGGGGCGGGGTCTGGGGGCTGGTCGCGGCGATCGCGATGAACGTGGCGCTTGGGTTCACTGCAGGGCAGCTTCTCCGCAGTCGGGTTCGCAGACTGGAGTCGGCTGCGCCGTCGGCCTCGAACTCCTCGTAGACTGGGCTCCCTCGGAGCGAACCCATGATCCCAGTCAACGTCTTCCTCGAAGAACTCATCGACTACGCCGGACTCTTTCCGCCCGCATCGCTCGACCTGGATGTCGCGGTCGAGACCTTCGTCAGGCATCGCGATTCGCCGCAGGCGTCGGCGCTCGGCCGATTCGTGATTCCCGCGGCTCGGCTCGACGAGTTCTCGGCTCTCGCTGGTCCGCACCTGTCGCCGGTGCCCGAATTCGATGCGAGCGACGACGATCCCGAGCCGTG
>PKCT01000271.1 GCA_002862325.1 Phycisphaerae bacterium | reverse complement strand
CGCCCGCGCCGCGGAGGCCCGGGCCGAAGTGGGCGTCAGGGCACAGCGGGTCGAGGCCGCCACGATCCGCGAGGAGGACCTTCGCGTGCAGGATCTTTCGCTCAAGTCGACCATCCAGGACCTGGACGTCACCGCGGCGGCGATCCGCTTCAGCCAGCTGCAGCAGCAGCTTCAGGCCGGCCTCTCGACGGCCGGACGAATCACGAATCTCACGTTGCTGGATTTCCTCCGGTAGCGACACGAATCTCCCGGGCGTCCGTATGACGCTCGACCGCGGCCCCTCTTCACCGACCGGAGGACGCCGAGGACAGGAAGTCCCGAGCCGGATGGATCCGGCGGGAACCAAGGAATGGAGGTCGGTGGACCTGGAGCGTTCGGATGAACCTCGAGACCACTCGTTTCGGTGCGGTTGAGATCGAAGACAACCGCGTCATCACCTTTCCCACCGGCCTGCTCGGCTTCTCGAGCTACACGAAGTTCGTGCTGCTCCAGCCGGACGAGCAGGGCGTGTTCTTCTGGCTTCAGTCGACGGAGGCCCCGGACCTCGCCTTCGTGGTGACCGATCCGTCGCTCTGGCTGCCGGACTTCCAAGCGAACATCCGCAAGGACCAGATGGAGGAGCTCGGTCTCTCGCAGCTCTCCGACGCGCAGGTCCTGGTGATCGTCAACAAGCGCGACGACGTCCTGACCTCGAACCTCCAGGGTCCCCTGGTGGTCAACGTCGAGGGACGGAGCGGCATGCAGCTGGTGCTCGCCGACAAGCGATGGAGCACCCGTCACGAACTGCTTCGGGTCAGCGAACCCGCCAGTCGAGCGGCCTCGGCCTGATCGACGCCCGAGCGTGGGATCGCCGGACATCGGGTCCGGCGAACGAAGCAGCGACATCGAGACCCGGTCCGACGGAGTTCGGACGACGCGGGAATCCAGGGAAGGAGCCGGCCCATGCTGGTGCTCTCTCGACAGCGTGACGAGACGATCATGATCGGTGACGACATCGAGCTCACGATCGTCGACATCAGAGGCGACAAGGTACGGGTCGGCATCTCGGCCCCGTCGAGCGTTTCCGTCCACCGCAAGGAGGTGTACGAAGCGATTCGCAAGGAGAACGAGCAGGCCGCCGCGTTCCGCGGCGATCTGGAGGACTTCCGCTCCGGGACGTTCCCGCGGGCGGTCGAAGGCGGGACGGTCCCGCCGGCCGCGACCAAGCTGGTCGCGCGCACCGAGACCCGGCGGGAAACCGCCTAGCACCTCACCAGGTCGTCGCGTCCGCGGACCGGACGGACGATCCACGGTGGATTCCAGCCGAAGTCACGGAGGATCATCATGGCTCGGATCAATACGAACGTCCCCTCGCTCATCGCTCAGAACAATCTCGGGCGATCCAGCAGCGACCTCTCCGTCCGCCTGCAACGACTGTCCACCGGTCTCCGCATCAATCGTGGTGCGGACGATCCGGCCGGACTCATCGTCTCCGAACGTCTCCGTTCGGAGATGAAGGGCATCGACCAGGCGATCGACAACTCAGAACGCGCCAGTTCGGTCATCGCCACCGCCGAGGGCTACCTCGCGGAGGTCGCCGACCTGCTCAACTCGGTCAAGAGCCTCGTCGTCGAAGCCGCCAACACCGGTGGCGTCAGCGAGGAGGAGATCGAGGCCAACCAGCTGGAGATCGACTCGGCGATCGAATCGATCACCCGCATCTCCAACACGGCGAGCTTCGCCGGTCTGCAGCTGCTCAACGGCAACCTCGAGTACACGACCAGTGCGGTCGACGCCGCGGACATCGACGGCGTCCGGGTCAACGGCGCCCAATTCGGTCCCAGCGGTCTCATCAACGTCGATGTCGAGATCGTCGACCCGGCGGAGACCGCCTCGCTCTTCCTCGACGGCAACAGCGGCACGCCCGGCGTCCTGACCTCCGCGGTCACCATGGAGATCGCCGGCAGCCTCGGCGTGCAGTCGATCTCCTTCGCCTCGGGCACCGCGATGAGCGCCGTTGCGGCGGCGGTCAACACGCTCTCGGAGACCACCGGCGTCACCGCGTCGCTGGTCGACGCCGCCGACCAGACCAGCGGCCTGGTGTTCAATTCGACCGACTACGGGTCGGACAGCTTCGTCTCCGTCCGTCAGATCGGAAGCAACGCCGCCGACTTCAACGTGCTCGACGCCCAGGGCGGCACCGCCACCCAGCGGGACAACGGCGTCGACGTCACCGCGGTGATCAACGGCGTACTCGCGACCGGCGACGGTCTCGACGTCTCGCTCAAGACACCCTCGCTCTCGGTCGACCTCAACCTCGACCAGTCCTTCGCGACCGCGGCCCCGAACACGTCCAGCGCGTTCACCATCACCGGTGGCGGGGCCCAGTTCCAGCTCGGCCCGAGCATCTCCGCCACGCAGTCGGTCGGTCTCGGCATCCAGTCGGTCGCCGCGACCCGCATCGGCGGCAGCGATGTCGGCGGGGTTCGCTACTTCCTCGACAGCATCGCCAGCGGCAAGGACAACTCCCTGGTGAGCGGCAACTACGACGAGGCGAGCGACATCCTCGACCAGGCGATCACCGAGATCTCGGTGATGCGGGGTCGACTCGGGGCGTTCGAACGCAACACGCTGCAGACCAACGTCCGCAGCCTGCAGATCGGTCTGGAGAACATCACGGCCAGCGAGTCGAAGATCCGCGACACGGACTTCGCCGCCGAGACCGCGAAGCTCACCCGGGCTCAGATCCTCAACCAGGCCGGAACCTCGGTGCTCGCCACTGCGAACTCCTCGGCCCAGAACGTCCTGGCCCTGCTCCAGTAGGGTCGATTCCCACCCGTCCGTCCACGCGCCCCCCGTTCCTTGGTGGACGGGGGGCGATTCTTGCGCGACGCGGGTGGCCGACGGGGGCTTCCCAGATCGCCGGCGTTGCCCAGACGTCCGGATGCGCAGAAACCGCGCTGCGTCCAAAAGAAACGATCGAATCACGCGCACCATCTCAACCAATCCAACCGATTGACCGATCAATGACACGCACCGCGGAATTTTCCAGGTGCGAATCGGTGCCGGGGCAGGACGCCCTCGGACACATTTCCAATCTACGTCGGATGCGGAGGATCCGCCCCGATGGCCGGCCTCGCACGTTGCGAGGGCGTCATTGCACTGGCCTATGACACTTTCGGGGGCCGGTCATATCTCGGGTGATCCGCTACCAGCATTCCAAGGGGCGGACATGTTCACGGAAGGACACCAACAGTGAGTCGTATCAACACCAACGTTTCCAGCATGCTTGCACAGCGGAACCTCGGGAACCAGAACGTGGGGCTCAACAAGAGTCTTCAGCGTCTGTCGACCGGTCTTCGCATCAACCGGGGTGCCGACGACCCCGCAGGGTTGATCGCGAGCGAGAACCTCCGCAGCGAGACCGCGGCCATCAACTCGGCGATCACCAACGCCGAGCGGGCCGAGCAGGTCATGAACGTCGCCGAAGGCGGCCTCCAGGAGGTCTCGAACCTGCTCGTCGAGCTCCAGTCGCTCGTCAGCTCGACCGCCAACGAAGCGGGCGTCTCCTCCGAGGAGAAGGAAGCCAACCAGCTGCAGATCGACTCGATCCTGCAGACGATCGACCGGATCGCCAACGCGACCGAGTTCCAGGGCGAGAAGCTCCTTAACGGCAACTTCGACTACCAGACCAGCGGTGCCGACATCGGTTCCGAACTCTCCGATGTCAAGGTCAACGCCGCCAAGCTGTCCTCCGACGGCAGTTCCATGACGGTCAACGTCGAGGTCGCCACGGCCGCGACGACCGGTTCCATCGCCATCCGCGGCAACAAGGACGGCGCGACCGCCGGCGATCTCGACAACGACGGAAACAGCTTCACGGTCGAGGTGACCGGTGACGAGGGAACCCAGCAGTTCACCTTCGCCGACGGCACCGCGATGAGCGACGTCCAGGACGCCATCAACACCTTCGCCGACGAGCTCGGCGTGTCCGCCTCGCTCAGTGGCGACTACGCCCGGGTCGACTCGAAGACCTTCGGTAGCGACTCCTTCGTCCGGGTCCGCGTCCTCAACGACGGCGGCACGGGTGGCAACCTCATCGGTGCCTCCGACGACGGAGCGGGCGGTTACGCGTTCGCCGGTGCCGGCGAGTCGCAGGACGCCGGTTCGGATGCGACGGTCCTCATCAACGGGACCCAGGCCACTACGGACGGCCTGACCGCCCGCGTCTCCAACGCCGGCCTCGACGTCGCGGTGACGCTCGATGCGACCACGGGCAACGTGGCTGCGGGAACCTTCACCTTCGACATCGACGGCGGTGGTGCGAACTTCAACCTCGCCCCCGACGTGAGCCTCGCCAGCAAGGTGTCCCTCGGTCTCGAGACCGTGACCACCGGCAACCTCGGTTCCAACAGCGCCGGCTTCCTCTCCGACCTCAAGTCGGGTGGTGCCGCCAACGTGAAGAACGGCGACCTGGGTCAGGCGCAGTCGGTCATCGACGACGCCATCAAGCAGGTCTCCAGCCTCCGCGGCCGACTCGGCGCGTTCCAGAAGAACGTGGTCGGTTCGACCATCAGCTCGCTGGGCGTCGCCCTCGAGAACACCGCGGCGGCCGAGAGCCAGATCCGAGACACCGACTTCGCGGCCGAGACCGCCGCGTTGACCCGGGGTCAGATCCTGCAGCAGGCGGCCATCCAGTCGCTCTCGCTGGCCAACTCCGGCCCGCAGGCCGTCCTCTCGCTCCTCGGCTGATCGAGCGACGACGACCAACTCTGATTCGAACGCCGGCGGCTCCTTCGGGAGCCGCCGGTTTCTTCATGCGTCGGGGCGCAGGGGTTTTGCGATCCGAAGAGGAAGTTCGCGGCGCACCGGCCTGGAGGCAAAAGGACGACGACCCCGCCCGAGGGCGAGGTCGTCGTGGTTCGCTTGGATTCACGCGGCCGAAGCCGCCGAAATCACTTCATCGCGACGGTGGCACCGGCCTCTTCGAGGGCGGTCTTGAGGGCTTCGGCCTCGTCCTTGGCGATCTTCTCCTTGACCGCCTTGGGGGCGCCGTCGACGATCTCCTTGGCTTCCTTGAGACCCAGACCGGTGGCCTCGCGGACCGCCTTGATGACCTGGATCTTCTTGTCGCCGGCGGCTTCGAGGATGACGTCGAACTCGGTCTGCTCGGCGGCTTCTTCGTCGCCACCACCGCCGCCGCCGCCACCGGCCATCATGACGGCGCCACCAGCGGCGGGCTCGATGCCGTAGGTGTCCTTCATGTAGTCGGCCAGGTCGACGGCTTCCTTCAGGGTGAGACCGGCGATCTCGTCGCCCATCTTGGTGATCTTCGCGTCGAAGGTCTTGGTTTCGGTTGCTTCTTCGGACATTGGAAACTCCGTTCCTCTTGGTGTGCCCCCCGAGAGGGACCGCACTCGCGGTCTTTAACCCTGGGGCCAGTCGGGGCGGCGGGAAAGGGACTGATGAAAGCGTGAAAGAATCGGAAGGGGGAGAGGGACGGCGATCAGCCGACCTTGGCGATGGTCTCGCCGTTCTCCAGCTTCTCCTGGATGGTCTTGACGACGCCGAGCAGCTTCGAGCCGGGGCTCTTTGCGCATCCGACGACGTTCTTGTGCGGGGACAGGAGGAGGGTGACCACGGTCGCCTGCGCCTCTTCGCGGGTCGGGTACTTGGAGAGTTCCCGCACGCCGGCGGCACCCTCGAAGTAGACGCCGTCGAGCGAGGCCGCCTGCAGCTCCATCTCCTCGACCTTCTTCGCCCATTCGACGATCTCCCGGGCGACGTCGACGGCGCTCTCCGCGCCGTAGACGAAGGCGGAGGGACCCTTCAGGCTGGGGTTCAGGGCCTCGAGCGGCGTACCGGCGAAGGCCTTGCGGGCGAGGGTGTTCTTGAGGAGGGTGACCTGGATCGACTTCTTCCGAAGTTCGTTTCGGAAGACGTTGTTCTCGATCGCGTCCATGCCGCGAATGTGCACCAGGACGCCACCGCTCACGCCGTCGAACCGGCGCCGGTACTCCTCGACGATCATTTCCTTGACTGGCTTGCTCATGAGTGTCTCCTCTCGCGGATCAGACGGCGATCTGGACGCCGGGGGTCATGGCCCCGGAGATCACGACCTTCTTCAGATACTGGCCCTTGGCGGCGGAGGGCCTGATCCGCTCGACGGTCTCCATGAAGAACTGCAGGTTCTCCACCAAGTCGCTCTCGGCGAAGCTCATCTTGCCGAGGACCATGTGGATGTTTCCGCCGTCGTCGTTGCGGAATTCCTGCTTGCCGGCCGCGAACTCGGAGACCGCGGTCACGACGTCGGGGGTGACGGTGCCGGCCTTGGGGCTGGGCATCAGACCCTTCGGGCCGAGGACCTTGCCGAGCTTGCCGACGAATCGCATCATGTCGGGACTGGCGATCGCCACGTCGAACTCGGTCCAGCCGCCGGCGATCTTGTCGACGAGCTCCTCGCCGCCGGCCTCGACCGCGCCGGCCTCGGTGGCCTTGCCGGCGAGATCCGGGTTGCAGAACGCGACGACGCGGGCGGAACGACCGATGCCCTTCGGCATCGAGATGGAACCGCGCAACGCCTGGTCGGCCTGCTTGGGATCGATGCCGAGGTTGGCGACGATGTTGATGGTCTGGTCGAACTTGGTGGCCTTGAACGACTTCAGGACCTTGACGGCCTCCTCCATCGACACGGGCTCGTCGGGGACGAGATCCAGGTTCGCCTGCTGTCGCTTGTTGAACTTGGGCATGGTCAGGCGGCTCCGTTCTCGGGTTCGATCTCGACGCCCATCGATCGGGCGGTGCCGGCGATGACGAGCATCGCGGCTTCGACGCTGCCGGAGTTGAGGTCCGCCATCTTCTCCTCCGCGATCGCCTTGAGCTGATCGCGGGTGAGCGTGCCGACCTTCTTGACGTTGGGTTCACCGGAGCCGCTCTCGATCTTGAGGGCGTCCTTGATCAGGACCGAGGCGGGGGACGCCTTGATCTCGAATTCGAAGGAGCGGTCCTCGAAGACCGTGATGACGCAGCCGACGATCTTGCCGTTGGCGTCCTTGGTCCGTTCGTTGAACGCGGTGATGAACTGTCCGGGGTTGACGCCGTTGGCGCCGAGGGCCGGACCGATCGGCGGCGCCGGCGTCGCCTTGCCGCCGGGAGCCATGATCTTGAAGACTTTGGTGACCTGCTTGGCCATGGTTTCCTACCTCCCACCGGGTTCCGGACGGCCTCTTCGGAGGGTCCGGGGGCGTCGCTCGGTCAAGCGAAACGACGCAACCCAGTAGTTCGTACGGTCTGAGTTGAGTCGCACAGTGTAGCGAGAAATCGCCCTGCCGCAAGCGGTAGGGCGATCACTTGGATCTCGGACGAGTCGTCGCTTGGCCTCAGCCGGTCCACGCCGAGAGCATCATGCCCAGGTCGACGCCGTCGGTCGTGCCGTCGTCGTTCAGATCGGTGGGGCCGGGCGAGCCCCAGGCCGGCAGCGAGAGTCCGATATCGCTGCAGCTCACGAATCCGTCGCCATCGAGATCGGCGAGCGGTCGGGTCTCGAGGCCGATCGTCATCCTCGAGACGGGTGTGAGCGAGCGCAAGACGTGCATGGCTCTTCCCGGGAAGGCGTGCAGATGGATCAACGAAACCGGGGGCCTGATCCCGGACCATGAAGAACGACGCCTTCAAGGACCGACGGTGGGATATCCCTTGATCTCCGGACGCCTCGGCCTTGCCCGCAACCTCAGCCCTCCTGCGAGAGGCGAGACATCAGCGTGATCCCGGTGGGAATCGTGCGATCGTTGAAGTCGTAGGTCGAGGCGTGGAGCGGAGGCATCTCCGGCGCCTCGGGCGACTGTTGACCGAGGATGTAGAAGCACGCGGGGATCTTCTGACCGTAGTAGGCGAAGTCCTCGCCACCCATGAACGGGCGGTCGACGTCCTGCACCAGTTCGTCGCCGAGGGTCTCGACCGCGATCTCCCGGAATCGGTTCGTCGGCTCCGCATGGTTCACGGTGACCGGATAGCCGCGCTCATATCTCGTCGTGGCCTCGCATCCATGGGCCGCCGCGATGCCGGAGGCGACCTCCGCGATGCGACGTTCGAGGAGATCCCGCACCTCCGGAAGCAGCGACCGCGCCGTCCCCCCCAGGCGCGCCGATCCCGGAATGACGTTGAAGCCGGTGCCGGCCTCGATCACGGTCGTGCTCACCACCGCGGCGTCGAGCGGGTCGCAGTTTCGCGCGACGATCGTCGAGAGCGCGGTGGTGATCGCCGCCGCGGCGACGACGGGATCCGCGCCGTGATGGGGAAATGCGGCGTGGCAGCCGGTGCCGATCACCTCGATCTCGAATCGATCGCTCGCCGCGAGCAGCGGGCCGACCCTCGAGCCGACCACGTGTTCGGGGACGCCCGGCCATCCGTGCAGTCCGTAGATGCGGTCGGCGGCCATCGGTGCGATGCTGCCGTCGAGCACACCGTCCTCGACCATGCGTTTGCCACCGGCGAGTCCCTCCTCCGCGGGCTGGAAGACGAAGAGCACGCTGCGATCCAGTCCGCCGTCGGCGGCGCGGGCTGCGAGGTTGGCCGCGGTTCCCAGCAGGATCGCGGTGTGTCCGTCGTGGCCGCAGGCGTGCATGCGGCCTTCGTGCGTCGATCGCCAGGGGACGTCGGTCTCCTCTTCGATCGGCAGCGCGTCGATGTCCGCCCTCAAGGCGATCGCGGCGTCGTCGGTGCGGCCGCGGATCCAGCCGAGCACGCCCGTTCCACCGGCGAGTCCTCCGCGATGTTCGATGCCGAGCCGCCCGAGTTCCTCCACGATCAGGTCGTGCGTGCGGTGTTCCTCGTAACCGAGTTCGGGGTGCATGTGGAGATCGCGACGAATCTCGACGGCGCGGTCGACGGTGACGTCTTCGGGCGTGTAGCTCATGACATGAGCGTAGCCCAAACGTCACGGGGGGGTCACTTTCTCAGCGGGGCCAGTCCCACCGACTCGCGGCCCTGGTTCAGCATCGCGAACGCCGGCGGATGATGCCGGATGAGACGGGACAGTTGGCTCATCGTCACACCCAGAAGCTTCGCGGCTCCGGCCACGTCCCAACGACGCCCGACCACGACGTCCAGCGCTTCGGCCAGAAGGGCGGGATAGTCGGCGTGCTTGGGGTTGACCGGCAGGCGGGTCCCCTCGCGACGTCGCTGCCAGAGAGCGCTCGGTCGAAAGCTGGAGCCGCGTGAGCGCCTGCTCGTTCTGGCCGCGCAGCTGCGCGAGGTGCGAGAGCCAGTCGACGGGACTCGTTGGCCCGCCGTGCTCGCCGCGCACCGCGAGGAAGGCCGCGACGCACGAGAGCACCACCGCCGAGCGGCCTCGGCCCGCACGGCAGTGCACGGCCACGTGGTTGGCGGCGTCCGCCTTGAGCCACGCATGGATCGAGGTGCACGCTTCGACGAGCATCATCACGGGCGGACAGAGGTGGCCAGGATAGCGCAGCGAGACAACTCGCCCATCTCCAAAGGCTTCGGGTGGGTATGTTGGATCGCCTGAGCCAGCCACGTTCCACACCATGAAATTGTTGTGATGGTGATCCTCCAGCTCAGCCGAGAGGGCGTCCACCGTCTCCGCAGTCGGACTCTCCATCCAAATGAGCCGCGTGCGTGGGATGTAGAGCATGGGCGGTGGCATTTATGTAGACCGACGAGTTTGACCACCGCTTCCTTCCTTGGCAACGTCATGAATATTTTTGTTACTCGGACCAATTTGCTCGTACCGCACCTTTTGCTGGTCGGGCTGGCCGTC
>PKCT01000061.1 GCA_002862325.1 Phycisphaerae bacterium | reverse complement strand
CAGGAGCTCGCGATGGGAGGCACCATCCTCCGACTCGCCCAAGAGGGACATCAGGTCCTGCTCCTGGACCTCACCGACGGTGAACCGACGCCGCATGGCTCGGTCGAGATTCGTGCCCGGGAAGCGGCGAAGGCCGCAGAGATCCTGGGGGTGGAACGGGTGATGCTGGGTCGAGAACATGGATTCGTGAATCGGGAGGTTGTCCATACCCTCGCCTGCCGGCACGCCGTTGCCGGCATCCTCCGAACCCGCGAGATCGACTGGATCTTCTGCCCCGATCCCGAGGACGCTCATCCGGACCATCGAGCCGCCACACGGATCGTCGAGGATGCGAGATTCGACGCGAAGCTCACGAAGACAGACCTCCCGGGGACCCCTCGCTATCCGTCGCGCATGGTGTACTACTACGCGACCCATCTCAAGACGATTCCCGCACCATCGTTCCTGGTGGATACGAGTGGATTCCACGAGCGGAAGCGAAAGGCGATCCTCGCCTACGAAAGCCAGTTCCTCGTGAACGAGAAGAACCGATCCGTACTCGAGTGGTCGGATGCGCAGGCGCGGTTCCTCGGCAGCCGGATCGGCGTCGAGACCGCCGAGGCGTTCAAGGTGATCGAGCCGCTCGGGATCACCGGCTTCCGCGGCCTGATCTAGGGCCCCGACCTCAGCGAGACTGGCGCACCGATGCTAGAACCGTCTCGACCACGTGCGCCTTCTGCATCTCTGAGAGCTCCGGATAGATCGGAATCGCGATCACCTCGCCCGCAGCGCGTTCCGCGTGGGGAAACGCGCCGGCCTCGTATCCGAGTTCGCTATAGCAATCCTGCTGATGGAGGCATTTCGGATAGTAGATCTCGCTGCCGATGGCGGCGTCCTTCAACGCCTGCCGTAGATGATCGCGGTGCGATGCGGGCACGCGTATCACGTACTGGTTGTAGATGTGCCGGGCGCCGGCGGGCGCCGGCTGGGGAGTCCTGAGAGGCAGGCCACCCTCGTCGAGCGACTCCGCACTGGTGGTCGCGCCCGCCGCCGCGAAGGCTTCGTCGTAGTACCGGGCGTTCGCCTGTCGAGCGGCACTCCACGCATCCAGGTGTTCGATCTTGACCAGAAGCACCGCCGCCTGCAGTGCATCGAGCCGACTGTTGAGGCCGACGTCGTGGTGAAAGTACTTCGGCTTCATCCCATGGTTGCGGTAGCGAAGCATCCGTTCGGCCAGACCACCGTCGGTGGTCGCACACAGGCCGCCGTCGCCGAATCCTCCGAGATTCTTGCTCGGGAAGAAGCTGTAGGTTCCGATGTCACCCACGGACCCTACCCGGCGACCATGCACATCCTCCGTCCCGATCGCCTGGGCGGCATCCTCGATGACCCGCAGGTCGTGCGCCCGGGCGATCTCCATGATGGCGTCGAGATCGCACGCCTGTCCGAAGAGGTGCACCGGAATGATCGCCTTCACCGCCCCCTTCGGCCGCGACTGCAGAGTCGCCGCGACTGCGTTTGGATCCATCTGATATGACGCGGGATCGATGTCCACGAAGATGGGCGTCGCACCGACCCTGGACACGCTCCCGGCCGTCGAGAAGAATGTGAAGGTCGGGACGATGACTTCGTCGCCCGCACCGATCCCGAGGGCGTCGAGGGCCAGGATGATCGCATCGGAACCATTCGAGCAACCGACCGCATGGGGCATGCGGAGGTACTCGGCGGACCTGGACTCGAGTGCGGCAACCTTGGGGCCGCCGATGAACATCTGGCTCTCCAGGACCTCCTGCACGACCGGCTCGATCTCCTCGCGAATCGTCGCGTATTGAGCCTTGAGATCGAGCAGAGGCACCGTCACATCAGTCGCTGTGGTCATTCCTTCATGGTACCGAAATCGACCTTCGGAATCAGCCCTAGCGGCCTGTGGACCCGAATCCCCCATCCCCTCGGTCCGTGGAATCCAGCTCTTCGACCTCCTCCACCACGACGCGAGCGACCGGGGCGACCACCATCTGGGCGATCCGCATCCCCGGCTCGATCGTGAACCGTGCCTTCCCGAGATTGATCAGGGGGACCTTCACCTCTCCCCGGTAGTCGGCGTCGATGGTTCCCGGGGAATTCGGCATGGAGATGCCGTACTTCGTCGCCAGTCCGCTTCGTGGCCGGACCTGAGCCTCCCAGCCGGGGGGAATCGCCATGGCGAATCCACACGGAACCATGAGAATCTCTCCGGCGGAGATGTCGATGGCCTCGTCGAGCACGGCGTGGAGATCGAGGCCAGCCGCCTGTTCGGACTGGTAGGCGGGAACGACGGCCCTGGGGTGGAGCCGTCTGAATCGCAGAATCGGTTGATCCATCGGCTCAGGATATCCTCGAAGCATGACGGTGTTCGGGATTCTCATCTTCGCGATCTGGCTGGGACTTCCCATTCTCGCCATCTGGCAGATCCTGTCCGCCAGACGCCAGTTCGTCGAAAAGGCGTGTCCCGAGTGCGACTACGACATGACCGGCGCTTCGGTTGGAAGTCCCTGTCCGGAGTGCGGGATCATTCCGTCGATCTCCCACAGCAAGGCCTCCCATCCGGAGCGGGTGCTCTGTCGCAACTGCGGCCAGGATCTGGAGGGCCTTCAGTGGGACGCCGACTGTCCGGAATGTGGGCTCCGTTCCGCGGCCCTGCCCAAGTTCCAGCCACGACGTTCCGCATTCCGAATTCGGGCCCTGCTCGGAGGCGTGCTCCTCGCGATCTGGCTCGGACTCACGACCATGATCGTGATGGATCGGATCGATGCCTTCCGGTATCAACAGATGAGAGCGAGAGCTCTCCAAGTCAAGGATGCCGCGGGGCAGCGGACCGCCGACCCCTCGGAATCGCCCGTCGGTGAGCCCGACATGCAGGGTTACGACTAGAGCGAGCGGATCGCCTCGAGCACCGCATCGGCGTGGCCAGGCACCTTCACCTTGTCCCAACGCTGAGCGACCTTGCCATCGGGTCCGATGAGATAGGTGGTGCGGACCACACCCATGTACTTCTTGCCGTACATGGACTTCTCCTGCCAGACCCCGTACTTCATGCAGATCTTCGGGTTGTCGTCCGCATCGCGGGCGTCGTCCGCCAGGAGCGTGAAGTTGAGAGCGTGCTTTTCGACGAACTTCCGATGGCTTTCGACCGAATCGGGACTCACGCCGAACACCGTCGCCTCGACCTTCTCGAAGTCCGGCGACTGATCCCGGAACTGGCAGGCTTCCTTGGTGCATCCCGACGTGTCGTCCTTCGGATAGAAGTACAGCACGATCGGCACGCCCAGGGCGTCCTTCAGCGCGTGCTTTTCTCCATCCTGGTCCGGGAGCGTGAAAGCCGGGGCCTTTTTTCCGATCTCGATGAGGGTCACGATCGCATCTCCTGCTCGGGTTTCAACTGGTCGACCGTCGGTACCAGATCCGACGGAACGCGGCGGGGCGATTCAGTCGTCCCGCTCAACGAAGGTCTTCCTTGCGGTAGTCCAGATCGGGAGGACGAGAGACGTGATCCTCCAGATAGCGGCTCCGGAAGCATCCGATCCAACGATCCGGTTCGATCTCGTAGAGCACGTACTCGTCCCGGTTGGGAACCAGATCGGGTCGAACGCCGGCGGGTGGATCCGGCCACCAAGGGACGATCTCGCGTCCCTCTTCCGACGCATGCCCCGGAAGAATCCGGAATTGCGCCGGATCCTCTATCACCTCCTCGACCGTGGTGAGACGATGCTTCAGTTCACCAAGGCGGGGAATCGAATTGAAGAGACCACGGGTGTAGGGATGGAGCGGGTTGTCGAACAGGTCGTAGACCTTCGCATACTCGACCACCCGACCGGCGTACATCACGCAGACCACGTCGGCGTTCTCGGCCACCACGCCGAGGTTGTGCGTGATGAGCATGATGCCCATCTCCTTGGTCCGTTGCAGATCCCGCAGGAGCTCGAGGATCTGAGCCTGGATCGTGACGTCGAGCGCGGTGGTCGGCTCGTCTGCGAGCAGAAGCGTCGGATTGCATGCCAGAGCCATCGCGATCATCACTCGCTGCCGCATGCCGCCAGAGAACTGATGGGGATAGTCGTTAAGACGCTGCGCGGGATGAGGGATGCCGACGTCGTCCATCGCCTTGACCGCGATCTCCTCCGCGTCCGCAGGAGTCACATCCTGATGAAGCAGGATCGCCTCGAGAATCTGGTCGCCGATCGTGTAGACCGGGTTGAGACTGGTCATCGGCTCCTGGAAGATCATCGCGATGTCCTTGCCGCGAAGCTCCAGCATGCGATGCTCCTCGTAGCTCAGGACGTCCTCGCCTCGGAAAAGGATGGTGCCCCGATCGAATCGGCCGGGAGGCCGCGGTACGAGCTGCATGGTGCTCATCGCGGTGACGCTCTTCCCACATCCCGACTCTCCGACCACAGCCAGCGTCTGCTTGGGATAGATCGTCATGTTCACGCCGGCGACCGCCTGGATGCGGGGTCCATCGGGATCGGCGCTGTTCTGAAAGCTGACCGCGAGGTCGCGTACCGAGAGCAGTGGCGTTGTCTGGCTCTCTGCGGCGAGCTGTGCGTCGGTTCGAATCTCCGCCTGACTCATCAGTGGGCCGCCTTCCGAAGCTTGGGGTCGATGGCGTCGCGGAATGCCTCACCAAGAAGGTTGTAGGCGAGAACCGTGAGGAAGATCGCGAATCCGGGGAAGATCGCCAACCACCAGTTGAACGTCCCCGTCGACCCGGTCGCGCTCGCCAGAAGCTTGCCCCACGACGCCTGCCCGTCCGGTCCGAGCCCGAGGAATGAAAGGGTCGCTTCGGCGAGGATGGCCGCCGCGATGGCGAAGGACGCCTGCACGAGAACGGGTGTGATTCCGTTCGGAAGCATGTGCTTGAAGAGGACCGACCGAAGGGGTAGGCCGGCCGCCTTGGCGGCCTGGACGAAGTCCTGGGCACGCATCTTCAGGAACTCGGCGCGGATGAATCGCGCGGACAGCGTCCAACTCACGCATCCGATGATCACCATCATCATGTAGGTGTTGCGCGGAAGTACGGCTGCGGCGACGATCAGGAGGAACAGAACGGGTATCGCCATGAAGATCTCGACGACGCGACTCAGCACGAGATCGACCCAGCCACCGAAGTATCCCATCAGCGAACCGACCACGATTCCGATGAATACGGAGATCCCCGTCGACACCAGGCCGATCGATATGGAGAGGCGGCACGCGTGGAGCATCTGGCTGAGGACGTCCTGGCCGACCGAATCCGTTCCCATGATGAAGGAACGATCACCGAAGGAGGTTCCCTTCGCTTCCGGCAATTCCTCACTCACCGTGGTGAGAGGAGGAAGGAGGTAGAACGTGGTCCGAGCCTGGCTCGACGACCAGGGGACGATCGTCCAGATGTTCTCGTACTCGCCGGTCAGACCCCGATCGATGTACCGGTCGTAGTTCGAGAGGGGCGGGTCGAACCGTTCGGAAGCGACCACCGTCGAAAGAGCCGCGACCAGCAGCATGAGAACGATTCGGCCACCCACGCTGGAGAACGTGGGAAGCCACAGCATGGCCGCACCGATCAGGAGGGCGATGGCGGTCGAGACGACCCAGATGGGTTCCTCGGGAAGCATCTCCGCGAGCGATGCGCTCGATCCCGTCGCCTCCGGCGAGGCCAGCCAGTGTCCGATCGCATCCGCGATCAGGATGGTCAACGTCATTTGGATCGCCGCCGCGATCAGGATGCCGATGCGATGCGATCGAGCCAACCCTCCCAGGACCCGATTCGGCAGGGCCACCCACGGCACTCCGAGAATGCAGCCCACGAAGAGAGCGACATCGATCGCGGAGAGACCTTGCCAGAGCGGAGACCACGCCGCCAGCTCCGGGCCCCTGGAACCATCGGGGAGCAGTTCGTAGTGGACCGTCCAGAGCGGAAGCCCACTCGCGACGAACGGCGCGAAGATCGCGAAGAACGCGATCAACGCGATCCATGCGATGCCGAGCCTCGCCCCCCACCGATGCAACACCCGATCCCAGGCATCCGCCCAGAAGGGCTTCGAGGGTTTCGCACCGACCCCGCGCATCACGTCGATGCCGGAGATGGTGCTGCTCGAATGTTCGGTGCTTTGGGACACGAGGTCTGGTTCCGGGGACGGGCGGGAGCGAAGGATCAGTCGTAGGAGATCCGTGGATCGGCGAACGCATAGAGGATGTCCGCCAAGAGCAGGGCAAGGAGATTCACGACCGCGATCATGAAGGTGTTGGCGAGAATCAGCTCACGGTCGCGAAGGTTGATCGCCTCGAGAATCAGGCTGCCCATGCCGGGGATCGAGAAGATCTTCTCGACCACCACCGATCCGGCGAGCATCGCGGGAAAGATCGTGACGAAGATCGTGATCAACGGGAGGAGGCTGTTTCGGAAGACGTGACGCAGAAGTACGTCTCGTCCGGGTACACCCTTCGCCTTGGCGGTGCGAACATAGTCCTGGCTGAAGTTGTCGAGCATGGCGGCTCGCGTCTGCTTCGCGAGCACTGCGAAACCGGTGTAGACGAGACAGGCGACCGGAAGCGCGAGGTGCCAGAGGGTGTCGAGGAGGTATCCGGGACTGAATCCACCGCTGAACGACGGCAGGAACGCCATCGTCGCGGAATCGTTGGCGTGCAGACCCGCGACCGGGAACCACCCCAGATACTGGTTGTCCGCGAGATAACCGATCGCGAGCACTCCGGCCCAGACCGTCGGGATCGACCAGAACGCCACAAACAGCGCACCGGAGCTCAGGTCGAAGATCGAACCGCGGTACCTCGCCGCGATCATGCCCGCGGGTATCGCCACGATGTAGATGATCGGTACCGCCACGAGATTCAACAGCAGGGTGACCGGCAGTGCTTCGAGGATCAGGTCCTTCACCGGCCGTCCGCGACTGAACGCGACACCCAGATCCGGCCACGCCACGCTCAGGACGCCAGGCAGGATCGAGAGGCCGTTGCCGGGGTATGGCTGCGCTTCGAACGCCGCCACTTCGCGTCGCCGCGCCGCCTCCGCGACCGCTCGCGCATCCAGCGCAGCCTTCCCGGCCGCGGCCACCGGCGCGAAGGCTTTGCTGGCCATGTCCGGTCGACGGGACTCCAGGCGCCGCGCGACCGGCTCACCATCCGAGATCGCGTCCGACCAACCCATTTCGGATGCGTACCTGACCAGCTGCTTGTCGAGTTCCTTGCCGGCGACCAGATACTTCGCTCTCGCCTTCGAATAGGCCTTCTGAGCGGCCTTGTATTCGGAGACGTGAATCGAATCGTCGCCGCGCTGCTTGACCTCACGGTCCGATCGGGGGCCGTAGTCGAACTGGATCTCCTCGAGCCTGGCCGGCGTCGGCTCATCCTTCTCGAACCATCCCTCAAGGACGACGGGCTTCACCCGCTTCGGGAATCGGACAAGGTCTCCAGTCGGAAGGACCTGATCCTGCACGCCGAACTTGACGGGCGAGATCCGATGGAGCCAGCGGAGGTACTGCATGGCGATCGGATCGTCGAGACCGTAGCGATCCTCGAGATACGCCTCCATCAACGCCGCCTTGCTGGCCTCCATCTGGCCGCCCGCTACCCGGAGACTCGCCCCGATCCCTCCTGGGCTCAGTGCAAGAAGCATGAAGACGAGCAGCGTGATCCCGACGAGCGTCGGGATCATCAGAAGCAGTCTTCGAATGATGTAGGTGAGCATCTGGAGGCGTCGCGATCGAAACGTGAGGGAAGAAGGTGGAGACCGAGGGCATCAGCCGCCGGAAGCGGGCGTCGCCATGCGGAAGAACTCCGTCGGCTCCAGTCCGGTCTTGTACTCGACGACGTTTCCGATGTCCCGATTGATGAAGCGAATCCAGGGAACGACTCGGATGAAGGTGTAGGGCTGGGATTCGTGGATCACCTCGTGCAACTCGTGCCACATCGCCATGCGAGCATCGGTGTCGAGCGTCCTTCGCCCTTCCTCGATGTAGGCGTCGGCGTCCTTGTTGGCCCACTGGATGAAGTTGTCCGCCTGATCGAGGATCGACGAGGAGTGCCAGATCTGCTGAGGATCGCTCTCGGGGGAACTGGCACTCCAGCCCATGATCATGGCGTCGAAGTTCCGCTGCTTGAGCATGTCGGAGTAGTAAGACCAGTCGACGAGCTTGGGCTTGCACACGATGCCGTTCTTGAGGCACTGGGTCTTCAGGTAGCTCACGATCCTCTCGGCGGTCTCACCGCTCGCCGTGATCGTGAATTCGAATTCGAAGGGCGTGCCCTTGGGAAACACCCCGTCGTCGAGTTGATACTCGCGGATGCCGTTGTCGTCGGCGTCCACCCATCCCGACGCTGCGAAGAGTCGATCCGCCTCGGCCTCGTCGAAGGGCCACGCCGTCACACCGGGGCTCGACGCAGGCGACGCCGGGCTGTTGGGACCGGTCGCCACGACACCCACGCCTTCGTAGATGTCTCGAATCATGAGCTCGCGATCGAGGATCTGGGTCATCCCACGTCGAACACGTTCATCGTGGAAAGGCGTGAGCTTGCCTCCCTCTCCCCCCCGGGGCCCGCACTGCCAGCCGATGAAGGAGTAGCCGCTTCGCATGTTGAGCCAGTCGTGGATGACGTTGTCCTCGAGGAACGTCTCGTCCTCCTTCAGCTCCGCATACTGCGGCGAACTGGGCGTCAGCATGTCGCCTTCGCCGTTGCGATAGGCGACCAGACTCGCCAACGAGTTGGAGATCACCTTGAAGCGAAGCGAGGAAAGTGGTGCAGGCGTGTCGTCCCAATACCGCTCGTTTCGCACGACGACGATGTCCTCTCCCGGGGTCCACTGGTCGTCGGGATCGAGATTCTCGAACCTGAACCTTCCCGAGCCCATGACCAGTCCGGTGGACTGATTGAGCTGGGAGGGCTCGAACTGCGAATAGAAATGCTTGGGCAGGACGTAGCAGCCGAGGGTGTAGGACAGGTTGGTGAAGAGCGACTTGTTGAACTGGAACTCGACCGTGTGATCGTCGATCACGAGGACGTCCTCGATCATGTCGAGGGTCGCTCTCGATCGCTCCGCCTCGATCAGAGGATTCTTGACGAAGTCCATGAGCGTCCACCGGACGTCTTCCGAGGTCACCGCGACGCCATCGGAGAACTTCGCTCGGGGATTCAGATGCACTCGAAGCCATCGACCGTCGGGGTCGAACTGCCAGGCATCGGCCAGAATCCCCTCGAGCTTGAGCGTCTCGGGGTTGTAGCCGGCCATCGATTCGACCATTTGGTCGACGACACGTCGCGAATAGACGTCACCGGCGAGATACGGCGTGAGCTTCGACGGCTGAGCGCCGAAGATGTCGATGAATTCACCGCCTCGACGGAATCCGGGCACGTCCTGGGGAGGACTGCTGAAGCCGCGGGACTCCTGCCATGCGATGGGAACGCCGGGGCGGGCCCAGGACTCGTCGCGGGAGGAGGTCGGCGTGGGAGTCTCCTCGCCATCGGAATCGACCGAGACCTCGCCGACCGAAGCACCACCAAGATTGATGTTGATCGGGCGCGTTGCGATGGCGGTCTTGAGGTCGCTCAGCTCGCGACGCAGATCTTCGTTTCCTCCGGAGGCGACCTGCTGCTCGATCTCTCCGATCTTGGACTGGATGTCGCCGATCCGCGACCAGATTCGATCCGCCTGGAGCATCTGAAGGACGACCATCACGCCGATGGCCAGAATCACCAAGAGGAAGACGAAGTCCTTGAACGCGAAGCGGTTCTGCATATCAATCCATTTC
>PKCT01000009.1 GCA_002862325.1 Phycisphaerae bacterium | reverse complement strand
CTCGGTGATCTGGATGGCGATGGGGATCTCGACCTCGTCGTGCTCGGGTATCTGGATTTCGACCCGGCCTCGCCGCCGCCTCCCTCGAGTTTTCGTGGGATCGAGGTGTTGGCCGGACCTCGCGGCCTGCCCCCGCGATCGGACGTGTGGTACGAGAACCTCGGTGATCGATTCGAGCGACGCAGCGTCGAAGGGCCGGCTCGATACGGACTCAATCTCGTCGTCGCGGACCTCGATCGCGATGGTCGGCAGGACGTCCTCGTCGGCAACGATTCCGAACCCAACCAGTGGTATCGCAACGGCGGCGACTGGCGTTTCGAGGAGGTGGCGCTGCCGAATGGACTCGCGACGAATCGCGAGGGAGACGCCCAGGCGACCATGGGCATGGCGCTGGGTGATGTGGACGGCGATGGCACGCCCGACGTGTTCTCGACGAACTTCTCGAGCGACACCAACACGCTTCACGTCAACGTCGAGGGGTGGTTCGACGATCGGACCCGTCGTATCGGTCTCGCCGAGGGATCGCGTCCGATGCTGGGTTGGGCGACCGAGTTCGTCGATCTCGACCACGATGGAGACGAGGACATCGTCGCTTTCAACGGCCACGTCTATCCCCAGGCCACGACGGAGACGATGGACGCGTCGTACGCACAGCCACCGGGTCTCTGGCGTCGCGACGGCGATCGCTTCCAATGGATCGACCCCGAGTCTTCGGCCTGGTCGGACCTCTCGACCGCCAATCCCTGGCTGAGCGAGCCACACCGTGATCGCGCGGCGGTGTTCGCCGATCTGGATCACGACGGTGACGTCGACGTCGTCGTCGCCTCCCAGGACGGCACCGTTCGATGTCTCCTGAATCGCCACGATCGGGCCGCCGATTGGATCCAGGTGATCCCCGTGCCCGCCCTCGGGGCCGAGATCGAGGTGGACACCGGGCGTGGGATCCAGCGACGCTGGATTCGTGGTGGCGGGCCCTTTCTGTCCAACGCCTCGCCGATCGCACACGTCGGCGTGCCTGAGGGAACCGACGAGAGGTTGAAGGTGTCGGTTCGATGGCCCGATGGCGCGGTTCGGCGGATCGAGGCCGAGCCCGGCCGCCGGATCGTCGTTCGCAGATCGGATGCGGTGGCGACGTCAGAGGAGCGGTGAGAGCAGGCCCGCGGCGTTCTCCGCCAATCTCGACCGCCAACGACGGGCGAGCCATGCCTCGAACTCGACCGGCGTCGCTCGCTCCATGTAGGACTGCTGCAGGAATCGAAGTTTGCTGCTGAAGTTCTGGTCGTACACGATCACGCCCGCCTCGAAGTTGAGATCGAAGCTTCGCCGATCGAGATTGCAGCTGGTGACGAGGCTGATTCTTCGGTCGACAGTGATCGTCTTGGCATGCAGCAGTCCGCCGTTGAATTCGAGGATCTTCACGCCCGCGGCGAGGAGCGGCGAGTAGTTGGAGCGGCTCGCGAGCCCCACCAGCTTCGAGTCGTTCCGGCGAGGGACCACGATGGTCACGTCGATGCCGCGTCTCGCCGCGGTGGCGAGGTTGACGATGGTCGCGGCGTCGGGAACGAAGTAGGGCGTGGTCAGCGTCAGCTCCCGGTCGGCCTCGTGGATACAGGATTGGATCAGCTGCGTCGCGGCCTCGTTGAGGAAGTTCGGGCCCGACGCGACCACCTGGGTGACGACGCCTCCCGGTCTCGGTTCCACCTCGGTGTACAGGAGTTCGACCAGCGACTCGTCGGAGTCCATGAACCAGTCTTCGACGAACAGAAGGTGAAGCTCCTTGGCCACCGGCCCGACCATGCGGACCGCGCAGTCCACCCACGGCGCGTACTTCGGCTTCGGTGCGAAGCTCGCCTCGGCCATGTTCTGACTGCCGGTCCAGGCGGTCGATCGATCGATCACCGCGATCTTCCGGTGATTTCGAAGATCGATCCTGGCGAAGAGCAGACGCAAGGCGTTGGCGGGCAGCGCCTCTCGAACGTCCACCCCGCCCGCCCGCATCTCGGCGGAGAGCTTGGACTTGAGGAACGCCTTGCTGCCGACGCTGTCGACGAGCACGCGGCACCGCACGCCTCGTTCGGCCGCGCGGATCAGGGCCTTGCCGATCCGGGTTCCCGCGGCGTCGTCGAGCCAGATGTAGAAGAGGAAGTGGCAGTGCTCGGTGGCGGCGTCGATGTCCGCCTCCATGCGATCGTGGACCTCGTCCGAATCCCCGAAGAGCTCGATCTCGTTTCCGAGTACCGGGAGACTTCCGCTGATCAGTTCCGCGAGACGAGCGAGATGCCGATCACTCTCGGCCAGTTCTCCGTAGGCGATCGCGTCCGGATCGCCGGATGCGTGGACCTCGGGGCGGTCCAGTGCCTCGATGATCTGCTTGTGCCGCCGGATTCGACGTCTACCCAGTCGAGTGTCCCCGATCAACAGGAAGATCACGGTGCCCCCGATGGGAACCGCGAGCAGGAGCATGATCCAGCCGATGCGGACTTCCGGGGATGTCCGTCTCCGGCCGAGGATCCCCACCACGAGCGAGATGCGGACGAGCAGATCGACGGCGAGAATGACCTCTCCCCAGAGCCCGCTCTGACTCAACCATTCCAGCACGCTGGGCATGTCCGGGTCTCCTCGATGCTCGGGATGACGAGGGGGTTCAGATCAGTTCGAGGATTTCGAACTGGGTGGGTCCCTTGGGGAGGTCGACCCGGATCACATCACCGACTCGGGCCTTCATCAGTGCTTCACCGAGCGGGCTCGTGCTCGTGACTTCCACGTAGTCGAGCGAGAAGTCGTTGGTCGCGGTGCCGACGATCTTGTAGAGATCCTCGTCTCCGGAGTCGATCTCTCGGAGCTTGACGGTCGCGCCGACGAACACCATGTCCTCGGGGATGTCGAGCTCATCCGTCACCTGGCAGTTTGCCAGCCGCTCCTCGAGCTCCTTGATCTTGGCGTTGTTCATGCCTTGATCCTCTCGAGCGGCGTGGTACTCCGCGTTCTCTTTGAGATCTCCCAGGGCTCGCGCCTCGGCGATCCGGACGATGATCTCCTTCCCCTTGGCGTGGAGGTCCTTGAGCTCCTGTTCGAGCTTTTCCTTGTCCTCGCGCGTGAAGAATTCCATGGTCGTCTCCAGCGATCCCATCGGTGAAGGGGTGACGTCGGATGAAGAACGCCTCGCCGTTCGGCGAGGCGGGGCATCCAGGGGATCGTATCACACTACTGCGAATTCACGGGGGCTGCCAGCCCTCGACCCAACAACGCGATCCACAGGACGACGCCGGCCAGAAAGGAGAGCGTGGGTCCGTACCAGACGCTCGGGTCGATGGGACCGCTGCCTCCCTGGACGAGATGCTGGATCCGGGCGAGCGGTGAGATGAGGCCGATCGCTCTCGGGGCTTGGAGAAGGAACTCGAGGACGGGGGGGAGGACGATCCAGATCAGAATGACCGCCATGGCGAGCGTCCGGCGCAGACCGCTTCTCGCCCCAAATACCGTGATGCCGCCGATCAGGAACAGGGTGGACACGATGTCCGCGTCGATCCACGCGACCCGGGCGATCGACCAGGTGGTGACCAGGCGCAGGGGCCAGAGGACGACCAGGACCAGGCCGACCAGCGCCACGATCTCCAGTGCGGTACGCACGGGGACGCTGTACCGCGGCGCGACCGTGAGGCGATAGAGAGGCCATGCGATGAAGCCGCCGATGAGCATGCACGTGACGAGCATCTCGGCCGCGGGGGTGTAGGCGCTCGAGGTCGGTTGAATGGGCGGCTTGACCCCGATGACGATCAGCCAGGAGACCACGATCCAGCCGCTCGCGACGAAGACGAGGCCGCGCGGCATCGGCGTGGAGATGGACTTGGGATTGGTGGAGGATGGATCCACGACGCCAGCATAGCCCTGCTGGGGGCCGGCATGGCTACTCGGCCGAGGCTCGATAGGTGACCACATCCCAGGACAGATCGATTTCGCCCCCGTGGCAATGTGGGTCGATCCGACCCCGCCAGGATTCGAGGGTGTCGAGATACTTCAGCTTGTCCTCGGCCGGAGGTTCCTCCAGCGAGTGTTCGCCGGGAGGGGTGCGCCAGATGATGGAGCAGTCGTCGGTGCGAATCACCAGACCGCGTGGTCCATCGAATCCCGCAAGATCGATCGATCGGACCTGCTCGTACCAGGGGCGATCGCGCATGAGGGTGTGCAGTCGGATGCCCGCGGTGACGTCGGGACCCCAATACTCGCCGACCGAAGGGGCGTCGGCGCGGGCTGGTCGGAGGATGCGGGGGAGATCTCGAGCCGTGCCGGGGTCGAACGCGTAGGCCAGGCGGCGTCCATCGCGATCGACGACCACATCCATCAACTCGTCGTCGATGTGGCCGTGGACCACGGCGGTGGGGACCACCCACGTGGCGTCGATCTGGATCCGACGATCGTCGACCCATCGCACCTGATCGACGGATTCGAACCAGCCGCTGTGGGCGAGCGCCTCGTGCGCCGCTTCGAGACCGGTCGCGATCCCCGTCGATCGCTGGTCCGGGGAGATGTTCATCGCCACCGCGGCGTGAAGTTCCTCCTGGAGATCGGGATCGATCGAGAACCAGGTCGGCGCGGTGGTGAACGCGACCTCGAGCGGTGCGCTCGACTGGAGTTCCCGCGCGAGGCGTCGTTCCTCGAGGTGGGGGAGGCCGACGAAGATCCCGGTGAGAACACCGGCCAGAAGCACGCTCCAGCCGACGCATCGCAGGCCGAGCCGCGTTCGGGGCCCGAACTCGAACAGACTTCGGATCGCCGCGAATCGGTCGCCGGAGGATCTCTTGGCGGTCTTCCGACCACCTCGTGTGGTCCTGCGTGCGGTTTTGGCTCGACGAGGCATGCAGTGGATATCGACCAGAAGCCGCCGGGTGCCGCAGGATTCGCGCAGTCCTCGAAGGTTTCAGGACCTGGACGGCCGGTGCCGGTCGTGGGCTCGTCGCACCAGATCGCCGCAGAGCCGGGGCATCGCCCAGCCGTGCCGAGCCGCCGCCTTGGGCAGCAACGACTGCTCGGTGAGGCCCGGCATGGTGTTGAGCTCGAGCAGCCAGACCCGCGGCGAGCCACCGTCCGGCGTCTCCAGCAGCCAGTCGGTCCGGGAGAGGTCGTCGACGCCGAGGGCGTCGTGCAGGGTCCTCGTCCAGTGGGCGAGTCGGTCGGCGACATCTTCCGGAAGCTCCGGATCGACGTGATAGGTCGTGTCGTCCCGGTGGTACTTCGCCTCGAAGTCGTAGTGGCGATCGGCCGGAACGATCTCGATGGGAGGCAGCACCAGGTCGCCGACGATGCCAACCGTGAGTTCCCGGCCGTCGATCAGGGTCTCGACCATGAGCCGATCGCGATCCCCGGCGAGTTCCGCGAGCGCCGCGGGAAGGTCTTCGGGGCGGTGGACCAGCATCACGCCGACGCTCGATCCATCGTCCACCGGTTTCAGCACAAAGGGAGGCGGGGGAAGATCGTCCTCGTTCTCGAATCGACGGGCGTCTGGGGTGGGTATTCCAAGGTCGATCGCGAGCGACTTGGTGGCGAGCTTGTCCATCGCGCGTCTCGCCGCGGCTTCGCCGGCCCCGACGAACGGACGATCGATCCTCTCCAGCATCGACTGCAGCGGGCCACCCTCGCCCCAGGGGCCGTGCAGGACGGGGAAGACGACGTCGCATCGGTCCTCGTCCAGCATGGTTCGCAACGAGTCGACGTCCGGGCGGTCGAGGATCCGATCGATCACCGTCATCTCGGGCAGGCTCGACAACGCTTCGATCACCCGATCACCGGATCTGAGGCTGACCTCCCGTTCGGCGTCCGGACCGCCGCGCATCACGGTCACTCGGAGCGGCGTCGGGGTCACGCCTCGTCCTCCTCGCCCGGTCGGCGCCAGACCACGACTTCGCGTTCGAGCTCGATGCCTCGACCGTCGCGAACGCGTCGCATCACCTCGTCTCCGAGTTCAATGACGTCCCGCGCGCGACCGCCACGATCGACCGTGAGGAAGTTCGCGTGACGCGGCGAGACCTCCGCGGAACCGATCCGGAGGCCCTTGAGACCGGATTCGTCGATGATGCGACCGGCCGAGATCCGATCACCCGAATCCGGATCGATCGGATTCTTGAACATGCAGCCCGCCGACTTGTCGCCCAGCGGCTGCGTGCTCTTCTTGTACGCGGCGATCTCCTTGATGCGCGTCCGCAGCGCGATCGGATCGACCTGCTCCACCTTGAAGACCGCCCAGAGCACGATCGGATCGACCAGATTCGTGCGGCGGTACTCGAATCGGAGTTCGTCGGCGGGATAGACGCGTTCGATGCCGTCGGCGTCGAGCGCGCAGACCGCGTGGACGGCGTCGCCGATCGAACCGAAGGCGCCACCGGCGTTCATGCGGATCGCCCCGCCGATCGAGGCGGGCACGCCCATGAGCGGCTCCAGTCCCTGCAATCCACTGCGGGCCAGGTCCATGAGCGTCCGGGAGAGGTCGGCACCCGCGCCGACGCGGACGAGACCGACCTCGCCATCGGCGTTCCGCTCGACGGCCCGGAATCCTTCGCGGTCGAGTCTCACCACGACCCCGTCCACGCCATCGTCGTCGACCAGGAGATTCGCGCCTTCACCCATGATGCGAAGGGGGAGCGCGGTGCGTCGGCAGCGGCGGACGATCTCGGCGAGCGTCGAGGGATCCGCAGGGCGAAGGAGGAGATCCGCGGTGCCACCCGTGCAGAACCAGCTCTCGACCCCGATCGGCGCATCGAAGCTCACGTCGACATCGAGATCACCGAAGAGACTCGCGGTGGTCGGTCGGCTCATGAGGATCGCTCCGAGTGCGTGCCGCGATCGACGAGATCTCGACCGATCCGCCAGACCGGACCGGCACCCATGACGACCACCAGATCGTCGTCCTGCAGAACCTCCTCGAGATGCTCCACGATCGCGGCGAACGGATGGGCGTGCATGGCGTGCGTGCCCTGTTCCCGGAGCCGGTCCACCAGATCGGCCGCGGAGATGCGCCGTCGCTCCTCCTCACTGTCCCGGACGAAGAAGATCTCGGGGACGAGCACCAGGTCCGCCTGTCCGAAGGCGTGGGCGAACTGGTCCAGGAGGAAGCGGGTCCGACTGTGCTGATGGGGCTGGAAGACGCAGATCAGTCGTCGCGGCGCCATCGAGGTCCGCAGCGCCCGCAAGGTGGCTTCACACTCGCTCGGATGGTGTCCGTAGTCGTCGATGACGACGGCGCGTCCACCGTCGCGGGTCGCGACCTCGCCCAGTCGCTGCATGCGGCGGTCGACCCCCTCGAAGTCGGCGAGGGCGGCGGCGACGTCGTCCCAGTCGACGCCCAGCCAATGGGCGAGCACCGCGGCGGCCCCGGCGTTGAGGGCGTTGTGCTCGCCCGCGAGTCTCGTGTCCCAGCTCGCGAGCCAGGCACCGTTCTCGAGGAGTCCCATCCGTCCGGCCTTGGCGTCGAGGAATACCTGGAAGTCGGCGCCGGGTGAGAATCCGAAGGTCGCGACCTCGCAGTCGATCCCCGCGGTGATCTCGCGGCGATGCGCCCCCTCGTGCGCGATCAGGAGACGACCACCGTCTTCGGCGGCGGGGAGGAGGCCGGCGAATCCCCGGAAGCTCTCCACGATCTCGTCGATGGAACCGTAGAAGTCGAGGTGGTCCTCCTCGACGTTGTTGACGAGCGCGATGGTCGGTCGGTGATGGTGGAACGATCGATTGAACTCGCACGCCTCGGCGACGAAGACGCCGGGACGCCGTTCGGAGCCCTGTTCGACCGACGCGGCGCCGACCCGCCAGCCACCTCCCAGTTGCGGGCAGTGGGCGCCGGCGATGAAGCTCGGATCGATGCCGGATCGGACGAGGATGTGGGCGAGCATCGACGTGGTGGTGCTCTTGCCGTGGGTTCCCGCGATCGAGACGCCGGTTCGTCCGGCCATGGCCAGTCCGATGCCCTCCGCGTAGCTCAGGACGGGGATCCCGCGGCTCGCCGCGAGCGTTCGGACGGGATGGTCGGGGGGAATGGCGGCGCTCGCGACGACGAGATCGCAGGCGTCGGGCAGGTGTGCGGCCTCGGGATCCTGGCCGGTCGAGACGGGGATTCCCGTGGTACGAAGGGCGTCGACCACCTCCGAGCCCTGGGCGTCGGCACCCGAACAGCGGGCACCGCGGTCGAGCATGATTCGGGCGAGGCCGTTCATGCCCGAACCGCCGATCCCGAGAAGGTGGACATGGCGGCCGTCGAACGGGTCGTCAGCCTGCGGAGACGGCACGGAAGGAGAGGACATCACCGGAAGTCTATCGGCCGGGTGGGGGATTCCCCCGCACCGGGACGCGTGGATCTCTCGACCATCTACAATCTCGTCCATGACCTCAGACGCCGCCACCGACACCTCGCTCCGGGCCCAGGTCCTCATCGTCGACGACGAAGGGGAGCACGCCGACGTGATGGCGGAGGCGCTCCGCAAGCCGGGACACGTCTGCACGATCGTGAACGGCCTCGAAGCGGCTCGGGACGAGCTGCTGCACGGCGCCTTCGACGTGGTGGTGACCGATCTGGTCATGGAACATGAAACCGCCGGACTCGACGTCCTCGGGGCGGTCCAGGAGCATCAACCCGACGCGGTTACGATCCTGGTGACCGCCCATGGCGACGTCCCGACCGCGAAGGCAGCGCTCAAGGGCGGTGCCTACGACTTCATCGAGAAGCCGCTCGACCTCGTGGTCTTCCGGAACCTGGTCGACCGGGCGGCCGAGACCGTCCTGCTGCGACATCGGGCGGCCCGGCTCGAGGGTCAGCTCGACGCCGCCTACGGGGTCGAGGGGATCATCGGCGAGTCTGCGGGGATCCGCGGCGTGATCAACCAGATCCGCAAGGTGGCCCCGAGCACCATTCCGGTCCTCATCACCGGCGAGAGCGGGACCGGCAAGGAGCTGGTCGCCGCCGCGATCCACACCCTGAGCAAGCGGGCGAGCAAGCAGTACGCGACCTTCAACACCGCCGGGCAGAGCGAGAGTCTGCTCGAGGACCAGCTCTTCGGCCACGTCCGTGGCGCCTACACCGGCGCCGACCGCGATCGCGAAGGCGTCTTCGAGTACGCCGACGGCGGCACGCTCTTCCTGGACGAGATCGGCGACATGCCGGTCTCCATGCAGCCGCGTCTGCTTCGGGTGCTCGAGAGCGGCGAGGTCATCCGGCTCGGTGCGAATGATCCGCGGAAGGTCGACGTGCGGTTCGTCAGTGCGACCAACCGCGATCTCAGGAGCCTCTCGGAGGCGGGCGACTTCCGCGAGGATCTCTACTTCCGGATCCGCGGGGTCGAGATCCACATTCCGCCGCTGCGGGAGCGCCGCGAGGATATCCCGCTGCTCGTGAACCACGCCGCGGGTCGCTTCGCGGCGGAGATGGACCGGCCGATCCCCGAGGTCAGCGAGCCGGCGATGCTTCGCCTGGTGAACTACGGCTGGCCCGGCAACGTGCGCGAGCTCTTCAACGCGGTCCACCGCATGGTGATCGCCTGCGAGAACGACCGCATCGAGGTCCGCGACGTCCCGGAGGAGATTCGGGTCGAGGACGGGGACGACGACGGCGGGAGCCTCGGCGCGGGGTCGCTTGCCGGCGTCGGTCTCGATCGACTGGAGAAGGAGGCGATCCGCCAGACCCTCGCCCTGACCGGGGGCAACCGCGAGCAGACCGCGAACCTGCTCGGGATCGGCGAGCGGACGCTCTACCGCAAGCTCAAGGAATACGGCCTCCGCTGACGGCCTGGACGCTCAGGAGCAGGGACCCCAACCCAGGAAGAAGAGCCCGAGGTCGCCGCCGTCGACGTCGCCGTTTCCATCGAGATCCGTTCCGCATCCCGGGCACGGGCCCCACTGGATGAAGAGCTGGCCGAGGTCGGCCGCGTCCACGATTCCATTTCCGTTGAAGTCCTCGGGGCAGTCCTGCGTGCCGCAGGTGTCGGAGATGTCGTTCGTACCGTCGTCGGCGACGGGCCCGGCGATC
>PKCT01000005.1 GCA_002862325.1 Phycisphaerae bacterium | reverse complement strand
GACGCAGGACACGAAGGCGGTCATTCCGGACCGGTCCTATGCCGGCGTCTACCAGGCGGTGATCGACGACTGCAAGATGTACGGCGCCCTCGACCCCGCCACGATGGGCAGCGTCCCGAACGTCGGCCTCATGGCCAAGAAGGCCGAGGAGTACGGATCACACGACAAGACCTTCGTCGCACCGGCCGCCGGCACGATCCGCGTCGTCGATGCCGATGGAAAGGTCCTGACGTCCCACGACGTCCAGACCGGCGACATCTGGCGGATGTGCCAGACCAAGGACGCCCCGATCCGGGACTGGATCAAGCTCGCCGTGTCCCGAGCTCGCGCGACCGGATGCCCCGCCGTCTTCTGGCTCAACGAGGACCGTGCGCACGACCGCCAGCTCATTGCGAAGATGGAGCGATACCTCGAAGACCACGACACCTCCGGCCTGGCGTTCCACGTCATGGCACCTACCGACGCGTGTCGGTTCAGCCTCGAGCGGATCCGTCGCGGTGAAGACACGATATCGGTCACCGGGAACGTTCTCCGCGACTACCTCACCGATCTCTTCCCCATCCTCGAGGTCGGCACCAGCG
Source organism: Phycisphaerae bacterium (assembly GCA_002862325.1). GTDB lineage: Bacteria > Planctomycetota > Phycisphaerae > Phycisphaerales > SM1A02. The sequence continues at coordinate 9,441 of PKCT01000005.1, read as the reverse complement.
CCAAGATGCTCTCGATCGTTCCGTTGATGAACGGCGGCGGCCTCTTCGAGACCGGCGCGGGCGGCTCCGCCCCGAAGCACGTGCAGCAGTTCGAGAAGGAGAACCACCTTCGCTGGGATTCGCTTGGTGAATTCCTCGCCCTCGCCGCGAGCTTCGAACATCTCGCGGACCGCACCGGGCATGATGTGGTTCGCATCCTCGGCCGTACGCTCGACGAAGCGACGACGCGCTACCTGATGGAGAATCGATCACCGAGCCGCAAGGCGGGCGAACTCGACAACCGAGGCACGCACTTCTACCTCTGCATGTACTGGGCCCAGGCCCTCGCCGGCCAGACCGACGACGCCAACCTCGCGGCACACTTCGGCCCGATGGCGGCGGCGCTCGAGGCCGATGAAGCCAAGATCGTCGAGGAGATGAACTCGGCCCAGGGCGTCGCCATGGACATCGGGGGCTACTACCAGCCAAACGTGGCGAAGGCGGGCGAGGCGATGCGCCCCAGCCCGACTTTCAATACGATCCTCGACGGCGTGACCGCTGGAGCCTGATCCCCAAGTCCCACCCCGGAGAACAGAGAGTTCGATCATGGCTGCAAAGCTCCTCGTAGAGTTTATCGGGACGTTCCTGCTGGCTCTGGTGATAGGCATGACCGCGCTCGATTCCTCTCTGCCCGCGGGACTCGGACCGATCGCCGTGGCGTCGGTCCTCGCGAGCATGATCTACGCCACGAGCCACGTCTCCGGCGCCCACTTCAATCCAGTCGTCACGCTCGCCTTCACGGTCCGAGGTACGACTCCGCTCCGTGAGACCGGCCCCTTTATCGCGGTCCAGCTGATCGGCGCAGTCCTCGCGTCCCTGCTCAGCCTCTGGGCGGCTCCGCCACTTCCCGACGGAGCGTCGATCGCACCGCTCGCGCTCGACGTCGTCCCCACCCTCGTCTTCGAAACCATATTCACCTTCGCGATGGTCTTCGTGATCCTGAACCTGGCGTCCGCACGTCCACTCAAGGGCAACCAGTTCTCCGGCCTCGCCGTCGGGCTCGTGGTGCTGGCCGGGGCGTACGTCGCCGGCCCGGTGTCGGGAGCCGCCTTCAATCCCGCCGTGACGGTCGCGTTGGGCACGATGGGCGTCGCGGACTGGTCGGACGTCTGGATGCACTTCTGCGGGGAATTCGCCGGTGCGATGCTGGCGCTCGCCGCGTTCACCGTGGTGGACCGCGAAAGCACGACGGACTAGGTCCGACCTTCGCACTCGCGGCTCATCGTCGCCGACCGAGTCGCCGCTCGAGCCTCCGCGAGAGCCACTCGGCGACCACCATCGCGGCGACCGAGATCGCGATCGAGACCAAGACCAGGGTGAGCAGACGATCCTCCCCCTTCTGCGACTGCGTCTCGGTCCAGATCGAGAGCGCCAGGGTGCGCGTGCTTCCCGGTTGATTGCCCGCGACGAGAATCGTCGCCCCGAACTCGCCGAGACTTCTCGCGAATGCGAGCACCACCCCCGCGAAGACGCCCGGCAGCGCGAGCGGCAACGTGACCTTCAGGAAGGTTCGACAGCGACCGGCCCCCAGACCCGACGCGGCCCGTTCGAGATCCCGCTCGACGAGCTCGATCGCCAGGCGGGTCGAGCGGACGAGAAGCGGGAAACCCATCACCGCGCTCGCGATCGCGGCCGCCCACCAGGTGAATGCGAGATCGATGCCGAGCTGGTCGTGGAGCAGACCACCGAGCCAACCACGACGGCCGAGCGCCCGAAGCAGGAGGTAGCCGACGACGACCGGCGGGAGCACCAGAGGCAGATTCACGACCGCATCGACCACCGCCGACCAGCGGGATCGGGTTCGTGCGAGCCACCATGCGGTCAGCACGCCCGGTCCCAGCATGGCGATCACCGCGACGAACGCCACCCGGAGCGATATCTCGACCGCGGACCAGACCGCCGGATCCGTGAGCGTCATGGCGACGGATCTCCGTCCAGGAATCCGGCCGCGGTCCAGTCGACGTCCGTGCCGATCGCGTCGTGGACGGCCATCGAATCCGGATGTCTTCCGACGATCGCGACTTCACAGAGGATCGCATCGTGGGTCGAAGGGTCGATCGACTCGACGATCTCGACGAGCGGATTGGCGATGGCGTCCGATCGATAGACGACGGCGAAGTCGACCTCACCCCGCTCGGCCAGCGAGACGACGGCCCGCGCATCACCACCCATGACGAGTCGATCCCGCAGTGCGGACCAGCGTTCGGTGCGTTCGAACGACTGTCTCGAATATCGACCGAGCGGGGTGGCGTCGGGATCCCCGATCCCGATTCGCCCGGCGGTCGAGTCGAGGGTTCCGTCGAACGACGAGGCCTTGGACACGGGGACGACGACAACGAGACGGTTCCATCCGAGCGTCCTCCGCCGACTCACGTCGATGTCGGTCCGGGCGACCAGCTGGTCCATCGCCGTCGGATCCGCGAGCACCACGACGTCGGCCGGCATCCCCGCGATGACCTGCCGGACGATCGCGAACGAGGATGCGGCCGAGACATCGACGCGATCGCCGAGGCCGGCTTCAACGAGGGCCGCGACACTCGCCGCCACGTGCACCCGCGGACGCGGCGACTCCTCGCGACATCCCGCTCCCGCGGACAACACGAGCGACATCGACGTCGCGAGGATGTAGATTGCCGGGAACGGGCGGGCCATGGGCACATTGCACCGTAAAACCGACCGTCGTGCACACCACCAGGATCCGACCACGATGGACGATCACCACCGCAACGCCAATCGATCCGCCTGGGACGAGCTCGCGCCGATCCACGCGAAGAGCGAGTTCTACGACATCGAGGGGTTCCTCGACGGGACCAGTGCCCTTCGCGGTTTCGAGTTGGCGGAGATGGGAGAGGTCGCGGGCCGCAGCCTCGTCCATCTCCAGTGCCACATCGGTCTCGACACCTTGAGTTGGGCGCGACGCGGAGCCGACGTCGTGGGTCTCGACTTCAGCCGCCCGGCGATCGAGGTCGCCCGCCATGTCGCGCGCCGGGCGGGACTCGACGCGAGATTCGAGGTCGCGGACGTGTACGACGCGGTGCGGGCCCTGGACCGCAGGTTCGACCTCGTCTACACCGGGATCGGCGCGTTGTGCTGGCTCGACGACCTTCCAGGATGGGCGAAGGTCGTCCACGACCTGCTCGAGCCCGGCGGACGTCTCTATCTCGTCGAAATCCATCCATTCACGGACGTCTTCGCCAAGGATGAGCTCCGGGTGGAACACCACTACTTCGATCGCGGCGTGCCGTTTCGTGACGAGACGCCCGGCACCTACGCCGATCGAAACGCGATCACCCGACACAACTTGACCTACGAGTGGACCCACACGATCGACTCGGTCCTCTCCAGCCTCCTGAACGCCGGACTGAAGCTGGAGTCCTTCGCGGAACACGACTTCACCGTCTTCAAGCAGTTCAGCGACCTCGAATTCGACCCCACCGATCGGACCTTCCGATTCCCTCCAGACCACGCTCGTCTGCCGCTGATGTATTCGCTGAGGGCCGAGAAGCTCGACGCCGCCCCGACGGTCGGGATCGCCGATCAATGAAGATCGAAGGCGTCGATCTCGATGTCGTCGAATCTGATGCGTTCGTCGCGCGTCGTCGCCCACGATGAATTGGAGCCGCCGAAGAAGGTGCTCACGTAGAGTCCGTCGATGGCGAAGTCGACGACGTCTCGAAACCGCATCCCCTCGCGGCGGAGCACCTCGACGCCGTCGAGCCGGCAGACGATGCTGCCGTCCCGAACCCCCGGCGTATTGATCGAGACCTCGTGCTCGATGTCGTACCAGCGGCCCCGCTCGAAGAGGACCGGCTCGCCATCGACCGACCAGGGCATGTCCTCGCCGAAGTTGTCGGGTTGGTCCGGATGGTAGACGTACTGGACGGCGCGACCGTCGGTGCGCCACATCATTCGGGCACTCCATCCGTCCGTGCCGGTCGGCACGCCGCCGCCGGTGTTGCCGGCACCCCCGATCAGTCCGGGCAGCTTGCCACCGCGGACGAAGTCGAACCCATCCTCGAAACGCAGTCGATATCGAAGTCTGACCCGATCGTATCCCCGATCGAAGAGAAGCTTCCACTGCGCACCGGTTCTGGATGTCCCGTACTCGCCCTCCGGATACAGGAACTCGAGCGTCCGGCCCTGCTGCGGATCCTCGACCACCGACACCCTTCCGTCACGGACTCCGTTGGAGAACGATGGCTCGTTCCAACCGTCGTCGAGCATCTCTTCGGTATAGATCCCCGGCGCAACGTCCTCCGCGTCGAAGTCGAAGATTCTCACCCCGACATCCCGGCATGGATCGACCGATCCCGAACTCCAGGCCACAAGCAGCGTGGAAAGGTCCCCGCCGTCGACCCGCCCGTTGTCATCGAAGTCGGCCTCGCAGGGGGTCGTACAGTCTCCCCATGACGCGAGCAGCGCCGCGAGATCCCCGCCCGCGACCTTCCCATCACCGTCGAGGTCCTCGGGGCAGTCGGTCACCTCCCCGACGGCGGTGCCTCCAAGGAGTGCGACGACGATCGCGACCCAGCGACCCGGTACCCTTCGATTCATGCGGTTGTTCAACCCGGTTCCTCCCTGTGGTCCCCTCGGACGACCGGTACGTCGAATCAGGGGCAGGGTTCCCGCCAGATTCGAAAAACTCAGGTTCCCGGCGTCGCATCGTCCTCGACAAGCGTCGCGGGAGCCTCCTCGACCGCCGATGCTCGACGCCATTCGAAATCGACCACGACCGCGGCGTGATCGGAGGGGAAGACGCGAGAGCGAACTGGAATCCGCTCGTCCTCCCATCCATCGGGAAGCACCATCGCGGCGACCGGGTGCAACGACCACTCGCCTCGCCGTGGATTGCGCACGTAGAGCCGATCGATCCGATCGAACGCCTGTACGGTGCCGTCGGCCTTTTCGCGGAACATGGGACTCCAGGTGATTCCGGGGTGCTGAATGGGATCCGGGTGGAGCGCACGGAACGCGTCGACGAAGCCGGCCGCCGACATCGCCCCGCTGACCGGCAGATCGAGATTCCGCCGATGGCGGTACATCCTGGCGGTGTCGACCGTCCAGTCGAGATGCGACGGACAATTGAAGTCGCCCCCCACGAGTGTCGGTATCGCCGGATCATCCTTCGACACCGCCTCGACGTCGGTCAGCAACGCGGTCACCTCTCGAAGTCGATCCGACGTCTCGGATTCGAGCTTCAGCAGCGCCTCGTCGGTGATGGACGGATCATCGCGAAGCGCGTAGGTCACGTAGGCGCGGTAGTCGAGCCAGATCGACCAGGCAACGAACGCTCGGCCGCGATCATCCTCGATCCGAACCCCGACGCCGTGCCATGGATCATGGAAGAACGTCGCGTCGAATGGCGTCGGCGAGAGCACGCACAGGTGCGGGCTCTCGGACTGGTGGGCATGCCATCCCAGTCCGGTCGCGATCCATCGGCCGAGCGTTGGACGTTCGCCGTCCACGTCGTAACTCTCCTGCAGAAGTACGAGATCCGGCCTGGTCGCCTCCACGACCGCCTTGATCTTCTCGGGTCCTCGATCGACCTCGTTTCCACCTCGCCAGACGTTCCAGACCAGTACGCGGAGGTCGTCATCCCCCGCCATCGCGGCCCGATCGAGGCATCCCAGGAACGGAATCACCAACAGCAGGGACACGATCAGCCATCCGCACGGGTCGATCGCAGGGTGAAGACCATCCAGATGGCGAAAACTGGGACGCATGCTCATCTCAGGAGGTTACATCGGAGTCGGACGCAGACTCCCCGAGAAACCGAGAGGCAACGTGCCGTTCCAGGCCTGATCTCCCTTCTCCCTCTCAACTCAACCACCCTCGCGAAGACCGCGGAACATCGGCGATGCGAACCCTTCGAGGGCATGACCACTACCGACGCCGGTGAGGACGCCGCCTCCACGCCGGGCATCCCCCGGCCTCGACGGAGAGACTGGCATCGCTGGGACGCGATCGACAGGGGCGGCATCGAGGAACAGCCGACCCGGTGCATCTCTGAAGGCGACTTGAATGGCGACGGCCTGATAAACGGGGCGGACTTCGGATCGATGCTCCCGAGCTGGGGCGAGTTCGCCGGCGGCCCGGAGGACCTCGACGGCAACGGATTCGTGACCGGGGCCGATCTGGGCGATCTCCTCGGTCGTTGGGGCCTCTGCCCCTGAGCAGCCCCCATCCGTTCGGATCCCGTCCGGCTCCAGACACCCGGCCGGGGTCCGACCGGAAATCCATCTGCGGCCTGATAGACTCACCTGCGAGGTGGAGAACGCAACGCCCAGAGTCTGGCGATGCCCGACCGCCGGTGATAGAGGCGACGCCGACCAATGCGTCACCGCTCGGGAAGCAGCGAGGCGTAGGATGATCCAGAACTCGAAGAACCAACACCACACAGCGCCTCCCTGGGCGTTCTGCGAGGTGCCGGTGTTCCCCGGGTATCCGCGGATCAAACGCTTCCTCGACCGCTACCGCATGGACGACGCCTTCCGGAAGGCCTTCCACGAGGATCCCCGATCCGTCGCCCTGGAGCTCGGAGTCGATCTACCACCTGAGGATCTCGGGAAGTTCATCGATCCCCGCTACGTCGGCGCCGCATCCGACGGAACGTCCGAACGCCCTCCCGTGTCGCCGATCGATTCCCCGGGCGAACTGCTCGAGTTCCTGGACCTACGCGACCGTCAGCAGGCGGAGCGCATCCGACGGCGCGACGGGCTCGGTCCGACCCATGGCGATCTGGCGGCATGGCGGAGACGTCAGATCGCTCGATGTCGACTTCAGCTGCCCACGGTGTTCTACGAGTCGATCATGCACGGTCCGTTCGCGATCGAACTCTCGAGCGGGTGCTCGGCCGGATGCTGGTTCTGCGCGGTCAGCGCAGAGGAGTTCAAGGGGCACTTCCCCTATCGACCGAACGAGGCGACGATGTTCCGTGGCGTCCTGGAGGCGTTGCACGGACTCCTGGGGACCGAATTCGCCCGCGAGGGCGTCATGTACTGGGCGACCGACCCCCTCGACAACCCCGACTACGAACACTTCCTGGACGACTTCATCCTGGAGTTCGGAAGAGCGCCGACCACCACGACGTCGCTCGCCGCGATCGACCTCGACCGGACGCAACGACTCCTCGAACGAATCTCGAGAGAGCCGTGCTGGTTCCAACGATTCTCGATCGTGAAGAAGGGAGACGTCGCCAGGATCCTGGACAGGCTCTCCCCCGAGGAGACCGTGAACGTCGACTTCCTTCCCGCCTTCTCGAAGCTGCAGCCACTCACTCGCAGCGGGCGGGCCCTCGAAGTCGCGATGCGACAGGACGAACGAGGTCAGAACGCTCCCGCCCAGCTCCTGGACCAGGAATCGACGTGCGCCTGCACGACGGGCTTCCTTCTGAACCTGGTCGACCGAACCGTGAAGCTCATCTCGCCCCATCCGGCGACCCCCGACGCCCCTCATGGCTATCTGGAGTTCGGAACCAGGACCTTTACCGACCCCGAGAGTTTCTCCCGTGCCATCCACGACCTCGCTCGGAGCGTGGGGGAACCCTGCCTGAACCCCGAGGACGTCGTTGAGGTCCCCTATGGACTCCGGGTGACTGAGGATGATCCCGGGGTGATCGCGGTGCACGGCCAGTCCTGCACGCTTCGGCTGGACCATCCGGCCGCGAGCAAGATGCTGGTCGACCGACTGGGCCCACCGACGCCGGTCGGAATGCTCGCACGGGAGGCTTTCGACCCCCAAGGCAGCGCCCAGATCTTCGATCTGCTGAATCAACTCCACCACCACGGTGCACTCATGCGATCGGAAGAAGGGACGTCGTCAGAATGAGTACCGGATCGACCGCCTCCGACGCTCGGACTCCACTCGACCTCTTCGCCGACCACTGGGAGGACCCGTCCGGCGTCGAGTCCCGAATCCGAGCCCGGCCCCATGAGACGCTCGCCGAATACGGGATCAATGCGCCGGAGGATCGCGTCATCAAGCTCGCGGTGAACGAACCCGGACTCTTCAATCTGAGAGTTCTACTCGACCTCGAGCACGATGCACCGTTCTGGGAGATCGGCTGCCTGACCAAGCGCATGGCCGCCGCCCTCTTCTCCTTCACCCACTGCCCGGTCCGTACCTGGTGCGATGGCGGCCTCGAGTTCGCGACGCCTCGATATCTGAAGGTCATGGAGCGATGCCGGGCGGACGATGAATATCTCGAGACGTTCAGGATCTCCCCCAAACCCGAACTGACGGCCGCCGGAATTCCGATCCCGGAGAACTTCAGGATCAACGTCCGTGTCTGCGATCACACCCAGATCTACATAGTGCTGATCGCGCCGCGCGGGCGGGAGGCGGCGGAGCAGCTTCGGACGCGGAACCAGGCGCTTCTGAGCGAGGCGATCGTCGACGAACCGACGCTGCGGGATCTCTGGATCGAACAGCATCGAACACCGACGGCTGTCGCGACGTCGAGACCCGCCGGATCGGACGACGAATCATGAATGCCACCCCCATCGACCAGGCACCGGACGCCCGCCCCCTGGATCTCTTGGCGGACCACTGGGAGAATCCCGAGCCGATCGAAGCCAAGCTCCGGGCCGCCCCACACGAGACCCTGGCCGAGTACGGCGTCTGGGCACCGCCCGACCTTGAACTCCCGCTGGTCGTCAACCGCCCCGCCCTGTTCAATCTCCGGATCTATCTCGACACCGGCGCACGCCCCCTTCTCTGGGACCTGAACGCGATGTCCCGGGATCGAATCCAGATCCTCTTCTCACACCTCTACTGTCCGGTGCGAGGCTGGTGCGAGGGCGGCCTCGAGGCGGCATTCCCGGTCTACATGCAGCTCATGGAGCGATGCCGTGAGGAACCGGACTTCCTGGAGGCCTTTCGCACCTCCCCCAACGAGGAGCTCACCAAGGCCGGAATCCCCATTCCCACGAGCTGGGAAGTGAATGTATGTGTCTGCGACAAGGATCGACAGTACATTGCACTTCTCACTCCGCGGGGGCCGAAGGCCGCGGCGAAGTTGAAAAGGGCATCCTCAAGCCGTCCGATGTCGTCGAGCTGTTCGAGCCGCGGGCGGCAAGCAAATCATATTGCTACTGTACATGACATATGGTCAGAGCTGACATAGTTCATGAGTACTCGCTATATTGGTCAAATACTATTTCATGACAAGCTTCATTATCATGATATTGATGCTCAATATCATGAGTAAATCCGACCTGTATATTAAATAGAAGGCTTAATAGGATTATTAAATATGAAATTGACTCCATCTGGTTGCTCGAGTTCATTCTGATATGCGTTCCTCTTTTTTTCGATCTATTAATTGATTTGGCATTAATATTAGTTTAAATCAGATTTATAAATTTCTAAACGAATAATTCGTCTTTTTTTAATTTCTTTTAT
>PKCT01000035.1 GCA_002862325.1 Phycisphaerae bacterium | reverse complement strand
GACCCATCTGTTCGCCGAACTGGTCGAGTACGGGCTCGATCCGGTCGGGGATTCGGACACCCAGGTCGTGCTCGAGAAGATCGGGTACTACCTCGACGTCGAACACGACCAGCTGGCGGGAACCATGGGTGAAGGCTCCTTCATGGGCCTGGCCGACCGGGCCCTCGCCGAGCAGGTGAGCGAACAACTCGACCTGGTCCGCGTGCTCCGCCGTGCGGCGGATCGGTTCGATGGGGGATACGTCTTCGCGGGCATCATCGGCAACGGCGATCTCTTCGTCTGCCGCGATCCCGCGGGTATCCGCCCCGCCTTCATCTACCGCGACGAGTCGGTGATCGCGGTGGCGAGCGAACGTGCGGCCCTGGTCACGGCCTTCAACGCCCCACCCGAGGACGTCGAGGAGCTTCCCCCGGGCAACACCCTAGAGGTGAAGCGGTCGGGCGCCGTCCGGATCGAGCCCTTCATCGAGCGCCTGCCCACCCGCCGATGCACCTTCGAGCGGATCTACTTCAGTCGGGGCAACGACCGCGACATCTATCGCGAACGGAAGCAGCTCGGCGCGAATCTCGCCACGCAGGTCCTGGACTCGATCGACTGGAACATCGCGGACACGGTCTTCGGATTCGTACCCAACACCGCGGAGACCGCCTTCATGGGGCTCCGGGAGGAGATCGACGCCGTGATGCGGCGGCGCAACGGGGAGGAACTCTGGAGCCGGATCGAATCGGGCTCGGTGACCCGGGAGGACGTCGATCGGCTGATCCGGACCAGGGCCCGCACCGAGAAGGTCGCGCACAAGGACCAACGGCTGCGGACCTTCATCACCCACGACGCCGCTCGCCGGGACCTCGTGTCCCACATCTACGACGTGACCCGAGGCTCGGTCACGCAGAAGGACACGCTGGTCGTAGTCGACGATTCGATCGTGCGGGGCACGACGCTTCGCGAATCGATCATCACCATGCTGGCGAGATTGAATCCCCGCCGAATCGTGATCGTCTCGAGCGCCCCGCCCATCATGTATCCGGACTGCTACGGCATCGATATGAGTCAGCTGGGACGATTCATCGCCTTCGAGGCGGCCATCTCCCTGCTCCAGGCGAGGGGTGAGTCCTCGCTCCTCCAGGAGATCGAGGCGGACTGCCAGGAACAGGCCGAACGAACTCCGGATCGCATGGTGAACCACGTTCGCCGGATCTACGAACCGTTCTCCCTCCAGGAGATCTCCGATCAGATCGCGCTGCTGATCCGGAGCGACCATCTCGAGTGGTCCGGCGAGATCTCGGTCGTGTACCAGTCGATCGAGGGTCTCCGGCAAGCGATGCCGGATCATTCGGGAGACTGGTACTTCACCGGTGAGTACCCCACGCCCGGTGGCTACCGGATGCTGAACACCGCCTACCTGAACTGGCGGCGGAATTCGGACGCCCGGTCGTACTAGCGTGTCGTGAAGACTGAAATCCGAAGAACATCGGCACGTCGCGCGAAGAATCGCATCCAACCGACCGAGATGGTGGAAGCCCCGAGGGAAAATCCCTCGATTCCACCCCCCCATCAAGGTCCAAATATGCACGAATCATCCCCTAGCCGCCTCTCCGACCCGGTCACCGATCGTGCGTTCAGGCCGACCATCCACGATCTTCGAGCGGCCATCGACCGCGATCTGGCGCTCCTAGAGGGGTTCGCACGTGGAATCGATCCGGGGAGGCGATCTCGCTTCGAACGGACCTATCTCGCATCGAACGTGATCATCCCCGCCGCGGCGTAGCCCTCGGGACGGATCGACGTCGATTCCACTCTTGACGGTCGAGCGGAGGACTGTTCTACTGTCCGATCACGCCGAGCCGGTTCACCAGCACGGCGAGTGTCATCGTCGATCGGTCCGAACCACCGATCCTGTTCAGCCCCTACCCCTCGCCGGACGCTCGAATGGCCCGCTATCTCGGTCCTAAGGTCAAGCTCTCCCGTCGCGTCGGAGTCCCCATCGCGGACATTCCGAAGCACACCTCCAAGCGGCAGCTCAATCCGCCGGGTCAGCACGGTTTCCGTGGCAGACGCCCGAAGGACTACGGCATCCGCAAGGACGAGAAGCAGAAGCTTCGCTATCACTACAACGTGATGGAGAAGCAGTTCCGTCGCTACGTCGACGAGGCGACGCGACGCCCGGGCAACACCGGTGAGATCCTGCTCCAGCTTCTGGAGTGCCGTCTCGACAACGTGCTGCGACGAGCGGGCCTGACCAGGACGATCTGGGCCGCGCGACAGATGGTCGCCCACGGCCACGTGCTCGTGAACGGCCAGAAGGTCGACCGACCGAGCTTCGCCGTGAAGGTCGGCGACGACATCACCCTCCGCGACAAGGTGCACACGCTCGCTCGCGAGAACATGGAGTCGCTCGCCGGCCACATGGTCCCGGGTTGGCTCTCCGTGAACCCCGCCGAGCTCTCGACCAAGGTCGTCGCGCAACCGACGTCCGACCAGATCCCGTTCGACGTGAACACCAACCTGATCGTCGAGTTCTATCGCTGATGAGTCGCAGGCGATTCTCCGACCTGGATCGGAGATCTCCTCGACCGACGGGCCGCCGCGTCCGCTCCGTGTGAAGTCCTCGGACTCCGACCGGGGCCTGGACACGACGGCCCGTTTCTCTTGATCGCCTCCCCCCTCGCTTCGAGCCGAGCCCTGCCATGTTCAAGTTCCTGCGAAAGTACGACAAGTGGATCCTGGCGATCGGCGGATCGCTTCTGATGATCACCTTCCTCGCCCCGCAGGCGATCGAAGGCCTCTCCCAGTACAGCGCCCAGACCGGTGCAAGCTGGGCCCAGGTCGGCGCTCCGCCCACCACCGTCACCCAGGGCGACGCCGAACTGCTGCGACGCCAGACGCGTCTGGTGAACAGCCTGGGCCAGCAGCATCCGCTCAACCAGCTCGGCGTCGGGACCGACCCGGCCCACTGGTACCTGCTCGTCCGGGAGGCGACCGCGGCCGGTCTGATCGGCGGCCCGTCCTCCGGCATCGACTTCGCGAACGCAATCGCCCAGAATTCGGGTGAGAACATCACCGGACAGATGGTGATCGCCAACCTCGGCCGACAGGCGGGGCTTGGATACGCGGAGACCGTCGAGACCCTGGCCGAGATCCGCGGGGTCTCCGAACTGATGGCCATGGTCACCACTGCCGGCCGGTTCAGCGACACTCGACTCCGCGGGACCGCCGCCCGACGATCGATGGGGCTCGGCGCCGACGTCGTCGTCATCGACGCCCGTACCGACAAGACCCTCGAGATCCCCGCCCAGGATTCCGCGGCGATCCAGAAGCAGTTCGACCAGTACCGCGACGTCCCATCCGGCGAAGGCGACCGGGGATTCGGATATCGGATTCCCGACCGATTCTCGATCGAGTGGCTCGTGGTGCCCAAGGCCGAGGTCCGCGCATCGCTCGAGAACAGCCCGGAGCTTGGACCGATCCAGCTTCGCAAGGCCTTCCAGCGAGACCCGGCCCGATTCGGTGTCCTGACCAGCACCACCGCGGTGCCGCCTCGATTCGCGGATCGAGAGGAGCAGGTTCGAACCAAGGTTCTCGACGACCTCGTCGACGAGCGGATGAAGGCGATCGCGAAGTTCGGAGACGATCGGCTCCAGTTCCCCCGGAGAAGTCTGAATCGAACGGGCCTCCACTACGACCTCCCCGGGGACTGGGCGACGCAGCGAGCGTCGATGCAGACCCTCGCGGACGACATCGCGAACGAATTCGATCTGCCCCAGCCCGCCTATCGAAGCACCGGCGACGATCTCGTCACCTCCGAGGACCTGGCCGACACCGATCGGTTCGGAACCCTGAATTCGGCGAGCACCGATCTCTTCGGGAGGGCCCGCACCGCGACGCCCCAGCTCGTCGACGCCTTGAGGGAGTTCGGCGGGAGCGACACCATCCCTGTCCAGAGCGGCATCGCCTTCCCGGCGTTGACCGACAGCGCAGGCGACATCGTCTTCGCACGGGTCGTCTCCAGCGATCCGGCCCACGCCCCCGAAGACCTCTCGAAGGTGCGTGAGGACGTGGTCGCCGATCTCGAGTCGATCGTTCGATTCGAGACGCTCGAGAGTCGCCTCGAGGACATCGAATCGCAGGCACGGACCGACGGTCTCCGCTCGGTCGCGAAGGACTACGACGTCGCGATGGAGTTCGCCCCCGACATTCGGATCGCCAACCTCGAGTTCCTCCTGCAGTACGGCATCTCGATCGGCTCGTCGATCCCCGGTCTGGGCCAGGACGACGCGGCCATCAAGGCGGTGGTCGAACGGGCGATGAAGCTCGATCCGCGTCGTGCGCTCTCGGTGCAGCCGATCGAGGACCGCGTCTTCGCCGTCCCCGTCCCCGACAAGCTCTCGGTGGTGGTCATCTCCATCGAATCCCTCAAACCCCTCACCGAGGAGACGTGGCAGCGCCTCGCGACCGATCCGATTCGACTGCAGGCGACCCTGACCCAGGACCTCGCCACGATCGATCCTCGAGAACTCTTCGGGATGGATGCGTTGAAGGATCGCCATGCCTTCGAGCTCTCGCGGAGCGACGACGAGGAGGACGAGGACGCCGCCGACGGCGAGGATTCGGCGACCTGATTCCGCCGAACGCCTTCCACCAGGTCCCCCGCCCATCCCGGAATCCATCCATGTCCGAGCCACTTCCCAACATCGACTTCGAGCACTTCTCCAAAATCGACCTTCGAGTCGCGACCGTCAAGGCCTGCGAGGCCCACCCGAACGCCGACAAGCTGCTGAAGGTGACGCTCGACGACGGAACCCCAGAGGGCCGCCAGGTCTGTGCCGGCATCAAGGCGTGGTACGACCCCGAGAGCCTCGTGGGCAAGCAGGTCGTGGTCGTGGCCAATCTCGAACCGCGGAAGCTCCGGGGCGAGATCAGCCAGGGCATGATTCTGGCCGCCAGCGATCTGAAGGACACCCCCCCGGCGGATGCGGAGGGCAAGCCCGGTCCCGAGGAACGCGACGTCGTCGTGGTCACCGTGGACCAGCAGGTCGCCCCCGGCTCGCGAGTCAGCTGAGCCGGTCTTCAGCCCCTCGACCACCCCTCGGAAACCGAACGACCGCCCATGGCGTTCCCGATTTCTCGGGAATCGGTGTCACACGCCATGGGTCGTGGCGTAGAGGTGGGCGAACACCCGACCCGGCTCGAATCTCGTCACCTTTCCGGGGGCGATTCGCCGGGATTCCACTGAAAGGAAGATTCATGTTGGATCGAACGATCTGCGCGATCGCTGCGGCGATCACCACCTGCACTGCGATGGGCGACCTCCATCACGACCAGACGGACCAGACCGACTGGAGCTACCTGACCAACGTCGATCTGGATCGCGTCGGCGAACTGATCGACGAAGGGAATCGGCTGATCGATCTCGAGATCGAACAGGCACAACCGCTTCGTTTCAACGTCGTGTCGGTCCCCAACAGCGGGGAATATGCATCCGGATGGTGGTGGTACTACGGCGTCACCATTCCCGAGATCCAGGACCTCCTGGTCGCCAACGACGCCCGGCTGATCGACGTGGAGGTGTACCAGACCAAGGCTGGCCTTCGGTTCGCGGTCATCATGAAGCCGGCGGATGGGTCCGACGCGGTCGGCGAGACCGACTGGGAGTTCGGCCTCTCCGGCTCCGGCGTGGAGTCCTGGGTCGATGCCAACCCCACTCGCAGGATCCACGACGTCGTCCCCTACGAGACGATCTTCGGAACCAGGTACGCCTTCACCTGGATCAACAACACCGGCGACGAGTCCAGCGCCTGGTGGTACTACCTGGATCGAACGCTGGACAACATCACCAAGCTGCTCGCAAAGAACAACGCCCGGCTCGTCGACCTCGAGCGACACGCCGACGGCCGCTGGTCGGCGCTCATGCTTCCGCGAGGCAGCGATCCCTGGTGGTGGTTCTTCGCCGTCGAACCCCTCGATGCGGTCGACTACGCGACCAGCCGTGGAGCCCGCATCGTGGACGTCGAGCGCTATTCGACCGCGGCCGGCGATCGCGTGGCCCTGATCCTCAGACGGAACGCGGCCGACCTGACCCTCAAGGCGAACGCCGAACTCCGGGACGGACTCTCGGTCGCCAGCAGCACCGGAATCTACTGCACCGAGTCGAACGGTCCGTTCATCGCGGGAACCAACACCTCCAGGGTGTTCGAGCCCGCCAGTCTGATGAAGACCTTTCACCACTTCGCGGCCATGAGATTCGTCGCCGTTGGAGCCGACGCCCTCGATGCCGACGTCACCTACCTCCGACCACCGAGTGGCGACACCTCGTCACGTCCTTGCGATGCGGATGGAACCTGGACCACGACCACCGAAACCCTCCAGCAGGTGCTGATTCGCATGATGGCCAACTCGGACAACCACGCGACCGAGGCGATTCGGGCCAGATTCGGCACCACCGCCATCCAGAACCTCGCCTCCGCGGTCGGGGCTTCGGACACGGTCCTCAATCACGTCATCGGATGCTTCTGCGAATTCACCCGCAACCAGACTACGCTGAGGGATCTCGCCGACGTCCATGCCGCGGTCGCGGGCGGCATCCTCGGCTCGTTCGAGGACGAGTTCCACGGCTTCATGTCCGACGGCGTGTTCAATTCGATTCTCCAGGCCGAACTCGCCGTCAGCGGTCTGAACGCCGAGGACGTGGCGGAGTTCAATTCCCTGGCCCTGGAGGCGACCAAGGGCGGTGCGTACACCTGCGACTCGAGTGACGAATCCCACCGCTCCCGCGGTGGCTACTTCCGGCTTCCCCAGAGACGATCCGACTGCTCGATCGTCGATCGGGAGTACTTCATCGGGGCCTGGGTGAACGACGCCACGTCGAACGAGGGCACCCTGGCCAGCGGAAACGTCATCGATGCGATGGAGGTCCTCTACCGGGATCGCATTCGAGCCGCGATCCTGTCCTGGCGGGACACCGGATGCGAGCCCTGCCTGGGCGATCTCAACGGTGACGGGATCGTGAACGGCGCCGATGCCGGCCTGCTCCTGGCGCAATGGGGTTCGTGTCCCACCGAGTGTTCGGGTGATCTGGACGAGGATGGCGATGTGGACGGGGCCGATCTGGGCCTCTTCCTCGCCGCCTGGGGGCCCTGTCCCTGACCACCGGCCGGATTCGAAACCGACCCGAATCACGGCCTCCGGTCGTATCCATCAGCGACCGCCCTCGGAAATCGATCCGGGGGCGGTCTTCACCCCGTCCCAGGCATCCGTCGGTTGTACGCGCGTGCATCGTCGGCAGACATCAACGGAGGCGTCGAACCCGCCCCCCACATCGAGCTGCCTTCCGGGCAGGAAACGGTTCATCCACCCTCTGATCGGGTCCACGCATCCCCGGGTCTCTCGGCCCGAGGATGTCGTTTTTCCGCCGTGCATCGAATCAGGCGAGGCCGATCGCCTCCGCGTCGCGATCCGAGAGCATCGATCCGTCGCTTCGTTCCCGCACCGTGCCGTCGCGTTTGCGACTTCGTTCGCAGCGGGGCGACTCGCGAAGGTCCTCCACCGCCACCTCACCGAGCTCCCGCACGAACCGCGCCCTGCTTACGCCGCAGGCGTCTGCGAGATCAGGACCGAAGCGTTCGAACGTGCCCTCGGGATCAGGTACGACGAGCCCGGCGTCGAGTGGATTCTCGAGTCCGGTCGCCTTGGCCTCCTCGAGCCGCTTCAGCGCGGCATCCCGCAGGTTCAGCACCGCGGTCCATTCGTGATCGCATTCGAAGGAGAGATCGAGGGGACCCTGGAGGTGGATCGTCGACTCGTCGCCGTGCATCGAGCGGTACGCCTCGTCCGCGGTGTGTGGGACGACCGGCGCGAGGAGACGGCACAGAAGCTCGGCGATTCGGTGCATCGCCGTCTGCGTCCGACGACGCCGGGGGGAATCCGCGACGTCGCAGTAGAGACGATCCTTCGTCGCGACCAGATACACCGCGCTCAGCGCCTCGTTGCAGAAGTCGTAGATCAGCTGGCTGGCGTCGCGGAAGCGGTACTCGCGATAGGCGAGGCGGACGCCCTGTTCGACCCTCGTCGCCTCCGCCAGCGCCCAGCCGTCGATCGACGCGGGGTCGATCTCGTCGACCGCGTCGCGCTCCGAATCGAAGTCGGACAGATTGCCGAGCAGGAATCGGAGCGTGTTGCGAATCTTGCGATAGCCCTCCGCGGCGATCTTGAAGAACTCGAGGTCGACCTTGATGTCGTTCTCGAACGGCAGCGACAAGACCCACCACCGGCACACGTCGGCGCCGAACTCGTCGATCAACCCCTCGACGGCGAGCGCGTTACCGCCCGACTTGGACATCTTCCGACCGTCCTTGTCGACCATGAAGCCATGGGTGAGAAGCGTTCGGTACGGCGGCTCGCCCATCGCCCCGAGGGCGGTGAGGAGCGACAGCTGGAACCAACCACGATGCTGATCGCTGCCTTCTAGATAGAGATCGACCGGTACGCCCTGACCCCGGTCTCGGACCGCCGCGGCCCAACTCGAACCGGACTCGAACCAGACGTCGAAGATGTCGTACATCTTCGACAGCCGGTCGATCTCGATCCCTTCGGGGACGTCCGGATCCTTCTCGGGATCCCAGCCGGCCAGGAGGTCCTGCGCGGTCGCGCTGAACCAGGCGTCCGAGCCCTGCTGCTCGAAGACGGCGGCGACCGCACGCACCGTCGACGCGGTCATGAGCACCGTTCCGTCGGGCATCTGGAACGCCGGGATCGGAAGCCCCCAGGCCCGCTGTCGGGACAGACACCAGTCCGGACGGGACTCGACCATGCCGCGCATCCGATTCCGCCCCCATTCGGGGATGAAGGCCACCTGGTCGCGGGTCGCCTCCATGGCGAGATCCCGGATGCTTCGACCGTCGCGATCCATCGATCGATCGACCGATACGAACCATTGTTCGGTACTCCGGAAGATGACGGGCGTCTTGGACCGCCAATCATGCGGATAGCTGTGCATGAAGACCTCGTGATGCACGAGGTGTCCACTCTCCCGCAGTCGAGCGGCCACCAGCTCGTTGCCTTCCCAAATCGACTTCCCAGCGAGCCATTCCGGAACGGTGTCGTCGTAGGTCCCATCCCCCTGCACCGGGCAGTAGACCTCGAGCCCCTCCCGTTGACCGGTTCGATAGTCCTCCTGACCGTGGCCGGGCGCCGTGTGCACGAGGCCGGTGCCATCCTCGAGCGTGACGTAGTCGGCCTCGAGAATGCGGCCGGTGCGCTCGATGAACGGATGTCGGTACTCGAGTCCCAGCAGCCGCTCGCCCTGACACTCAGCCAGGACCTCGACCTCGTCGATCCCACACTGCTCGACGACCCGCTCGAGGAGATCCCGCGCGACGACCGTCTCCTGACCGTCGAGCCGCGCGAGCACGTAGCGGTAGCGCTCGCCGACCGCGATCGCCAGATTCGCGGGAAGCGTCCAAGGCGTGGTGGTCCAGATCATGAAGCTCGGCGTCGCGTCGAGCTCGACCTCGAACGCCGCCGCGACCGCCTCCCGATCCCTCGCCTCGAAGTCGACGAAGACCTGCGGATCCTCGCGATCCTGGTACTCGAGCTCGGCCTCGGCGAGGGCCGTCCGATTCTCGATCGACCAGTGCACCGGCTTGAGATCGCGGTAGACGACCCCCTGGTCGATCATGTCCGCGAACACCTCCAGGGTCCTGGCCTCGAATCGAGGCGCCATCGTCAGGTAGGGATCGTCGTAGTCCGCGAGCGTCAGAAGCCGCTGCATCTGCCCCTTCTGGAGCTTGATGAACTTCTCCGCGTACGCGGCGCACTCGCGTCGGATGGCGATTCGTCGCGTGTCCTCGTCGAGACTCGCGAGCTTCGCCGCCTTGCCCTTCTCGTGCAGCTCGGTCATGACCCGATGTTCGATCGGGAGACCGTGGCAGTCCCATCCCGGGGTGTAGGCGCAGCGCATGCCCTCCATGAGCCGCCGCGTCGAGAAATTCTTCGCGTAGCCAAAGGTATGCTCCCGGATCTTGTCGACGTTCAAAATGTCGAGGTCGGCGGCGGCGCAGCCGC
>PKCT01000081.1 GCA_002862325.1 Phycisphaerae bacterium | reverse complement strand
CGCCGTCCGGCCAATTGGTCCAGGGCTTCGTCTCATACGGGGCGAAGTTGTATGGCGCGTAGGTGAACTTCACGCCGGTATCGACATTGACCTCGCCCTGAGGGTCGTTCATGTACCGCGTGATGGGCACGTCGACGAAGTTCGCTTCGTCCTCCCCCGAGCCCGAGCCGAAGAAGAAGTTCGTCACCGGGGTTCGTACCTGATCGACGAGTGGCCTCGGCGTGGACGAGGTCGAAACCTGTCCGGCGTCGATTCCGGGATCATCCGCCTGCACCAGGCGCGGGAAGAGATCCGCGGCGATGGTATCGGCCACGACGCTCGTCGAGAGTTCGACTGCCTCACCGCGTCCGAGGATCTGACGCTGGGTGCTGGCGATAGACCGGATCGACTGCGCACGAGAGATGTACGCCGTCGCGATGATCACCAGCAGAACGAGGACCGCGGTGACCAGCACCAGTGCATTGCCGCGACGTGGGTCGTGGGAGGCCGTGGACCGGCGGACAGGAACGTTGCGAGTAGGGAAAGTTGGCATGGTGGTCATGGGGATCACCCTTCCGGAAGGTCCTGAACACGCTTGGGGATCTGAATCACGAACTGCACTTGACGTCCACCTTCGATCGCTCCCTTGGGATCCCCGAAGGTCGCCGTAATGCGCAACGCCGAAGGCCAGGGGGTGTAGTCGGATCGATACACCGGCCAGGGTCTCGGCCCCTGTCCGTCGCTGCCACTGGAGATGATGGAGACGGGCCTTCTGGTGCCGTCCCGGACGAACGGTTCGTCGCCGTTCAATCCGAAGAACGCTCGATACCGCCAGATCGGCACGTCGGTCCCGAACGGCCGATCGACCACGCTCTCGAGATCCAGATTCGCGATGTCGGCGCCTTCGATGTTCTCGACGACCTGCGGGAACAGCGTGGCGCCGTTCGGAATCGACGCAGGATTCGCCGGCGGCGAGTCGCCGGCGAAGATCGCGCATCCGGGGTCGTAGTCGATCGGAGGATAGAACCGCACACCCCGGTCGTAGAAGCTGCCGGTCTCGTCCAGGAGAATCGTGGTCGCGGTCGTGACGTCGAGATTGGGATTGCCGTAGTTGTCGAGCACGGGTTCGACATTGCCTGGTTGGACCTTGCCCAGACCAAACCATGGCGATGCACCGACCCCGGCTTCGGTGACGGTCGTGTCCTCCGCACCGAGCCCCGCTCGAACGCCACCCGATACCGAGATGCCCCGGACGGCGCCTCGCAGGCTCCGGTTGGGGTCGAGGTCGAGCGAAAGGTCCTGCCCGACGCCGTCGCCCCAGGTCCAATCGACCACGAAACTCGAACAGTTCGAGCCAAGCACGTTGGATGCCATCAGGACGTCTTCACGTTGGAGCGTCGGAGGTGACTTCTCCGAACGCGGGCGATAGTTGAGAACACCATCGGCGACCCCCTGGGGACCGTTGTTTCGGATGACCTCCCGCAGCCGTGCCAGGTCACTCGAAAGGATCTCGACCCGGGAGGACCGCATCGTGTCATCGAAATAGGCTGCGGCCGCGTTGCGACTCTGATCGGCGAACGACTTCGCCATGTAGAACTCCGGCTCGCCGTCGTAGTCGTCCGCGATCAGGATCTCCTGCCGGGCGAGCGCCCATTCCTTGACCGAGGGCTGGGAGCCGTTGTACTGGCCGGGGTAGGTCGCTCCACTCGGCCATCGCTGGAGTTGGATGCGTCCGCTCGCGTCACTCGGCAGAGGGCGGTACCACGGTTGCAGAACCAGACCACCATTGGACGGCCAGAGCGGGTCGAGCGGTTCGTCGAGCGACCGGGGCAGGAACGGAAGCTGGTACCCGTGGCCGAGATAGATCAGGCTCGTGGTGGTCTGCGGGGTCGGTTCGGTCCCGGTGTAGAGAGACCCAGTTCCACCTCCACCTTCTTGGAACGCCGCCATCCCGGAAGTCCGACTTCCGATCGCGAGCTCGTCGGCGATGAAGGCGACCTGATCGCACCGAATGATGTGATCGGGAGGCTGCGAGGGATCGAGAAGATCCCCGCCCCCGACCGACTCCATGACGTCGTTCCGGACCGCGACGCACTGCACGAGCAGGAATCCGTCGGAGGAGATGCGGCTGAAGTCCTTGCGAACCAGTTGCTCGATCGCCGTGATCTCCTGCAGGACGCGACTGCTGGCCTCGCCCGTTCGGACCACCGCACTGGTGGTCGAGAAGATTCGTCCGACCGCGAGGATCACCACGAGGAGAACCACCACCGCGACCAGGAGTTCGGTCAGCGTGAATCCACGACGTCGGGTCTCGAGACTCCATTCAAATCCATGCCTGCTGCGCATCAGAGCGTCCTCACGGTCACGTAGACGGGAGTCAGGGAATAGCCACGCCGGTCTTCGGAAGGTACGTACCACAGCGAACGAACCTGATTCACGTCCGTCTGCCAGGCGTCCGGATTCTGCCATCCGTTGTTGAAGACCGAACTCGGCGACTGTTCAGGGATGGGGCGGGTCAAGCGCACCGGCCCCTCGCGCTTCGTGTTGCGCCCCTGGAGGATGCGGTGCACCCGGCCGTAGGGATCGAGCAGCCACTGCCCCGCGTTCTGCCAGGTCTCGAATCTGGGCTCGAGAAACGACGCTTCCAGCGCACCGGAGAAGTTCGCCTCGGTCCCGGGAACGACGTTCCGCTCCGCGTCGGTGTTGTTGAGGTTTTCGCCGAGCTCCTCGTTCTGATCGGCGCCGAACGGATCGAGCGGCTCGACGTCGTCTCCGAAACGCAGATCCAGTCTCATCGGCATGGGAGGCCGCCACGAGTCGCGGGCGAACTCCGTGCTCGAGCCGGCCGGCCCGGGGTCCTGACTCACCGCGTAGGGTGCGCCCTTGCCCGCGGCGTTCAGCCGGTAGACGAAGATCGCGACCTGCACCTGGCCCTGGAACTTCCGGAACATGCAGTCCCAGACGTACTGCGGCTGATCCTGCCCCTCGAAGAATCCAGTTCCCCCAGGCCAGAACCGCTCGTCCTGCCGGATGGTGACGAGCGGATCGGTCTTCGAATCGAGCTCAGGATCGGTGCGATCAGGATCGAGTGCGAGGAGGCTGTACTTCTCTCGGTTGAACGGAATCCCGTAGAGAAACGCCTCGGGGTCGTCTTCGAACACATTTGCCGTCTGCGGATTCGACAGGTCCGGCAACGCGGGAACGACTCCCCCCCGCGCGAACTCCGCGGTCGACCAGCTCGTCGGCCACACCAGCTCGAGATTGTCACCCTCGTCGCCGGGATACGCGGCGAAGGGCAGCTGCGGTGCGAGGTACCTTCTCGCCATGCGCGCACCGAAGATGTCGATATCGCCCGCGATGCGGCCAAGATCCTTCCATTCCCGAGGCACCTCGCCGGGAAGGGCGTCCTCCGGCTCGAAATCGAAGTCGACCGGTACCGCGGCCATCGTCGGCCGCATCCACGGCCAATCGCCGCGAATGGTGTAGGCGTCTCGCCGATCAAGCCATCGATTCCACTGCCCCTCGCCCTGGATCCAGCCATTCGGACCACCGGGGTTGAGGAAGGGGATCGCGTCGGGGAAGCCGAATTCCTCGAACGTACCGAAGTCGTCCTGCGAGAGACGGGAGCGGATGAGCGACAAGGCCGATTCCGCGACCGCGGGCCCGAGGACGTCGTCCTGGGCCTTGCGCTGAAGGATGATTCCGGCGGGAAAGACCGCGGCGATCGAGATGATCCCGACGCCGAGGATGAAGATCGCCAGAAGAAGTTCGATCAGGGAGAACCCCCACCGCCGCGCTGTCGACCGTCGCATCGTGATCATGGTTGGTAGACCTCCGCGATGCCGGTGTAGCGATTGAAGAGGATGGGAACGCCGAACTGGTTCACCCAGTTCGTGATCGCCTCCACACGTGCACACTCCCCGCTCTCGCCAATCCAGCCGTCGTCTCCCTTGGTCTCGCGGAGCAGACCATCGTCGTACACCGCGAGCCACTGCACCGGAAACACGTCCGGTTCGTCGCCGATCGCGTCGTACGCGACGTACTGGAGTACTCCGCTGTAACCCAGGGGGTTCTCGATGTTGGCACGGCGATCGAAATTCCCATCGAAGAACGGCCAGATGATCGAGCCGGATCCCCCCGCTCCCTGGATGTTGCGGGTCACGACCTGCCCGGTGGGCGAGAAGATCACACCGATCTGACGTCCGATCTCCTGGGTGTACAGCTCCCCTGCCTGACTCCGCCACTCGCCACCCGGCTGGGTGATCCAGAATTCGTCGCCATCCCCGACGCCCGGGCAGTCGAGGGCTCGGTAGCCGGTGTTGACCGGCCCCGCCACGTTGATCCCCTCCGGCAACTCGACCGTCGGCAGACCGATGATCGGGACGTATCGCTCGTCGTACCACTGGAGATCCGGGTACCGGGTGTGGATCTGGCCCGTCGATTCCGCCAACTGCATCACGACCCGTTCGCCGTCCTGCGGCCGCTCGGGATCCACGGTCACGAGGAAGAGCAGCATCACCGGACGGTTCTTCTTGATCGCGAGCGAACGAGCCGTCCCAAGCGACGCGGTCACCTGGTTCACGCCGGAGCTCAGTCGGGCGTTCTCGCTGACCTGGCTCACGGTGATGCCCGTGAGGACCGCGAGAAGCACAAGGATGCCCATCACGACCAGGAGCTCGATCAGCGTGAATCCACGCCGTCGTCGTGGATGCGTCGATCTCATGGCCTGGCCTCCGCGGGTTCGTAGGAGTAGATGTTGTCGAGCGTGTACTGAGCGGCTTGCCCGTCAGGGCAATCGAGGCAGCCCAGCTTGCCATCGGGCCCCGCGCTCACGAAGAGGATCTGGCCGTTGCGGCACCCGCCGACGATCTCCTCCATCGCCGTGCGCACCGTCCCGTCGGCATCAGGGGTCTGATACCGCTGAACACTCGAATCGGCATCCTTGACGGGGTTCCACTGACGCCCGGGCATCACGACCGCGATCGGGGTGCCCCAGGGGTCTTCGAACGTGGTCAGGGAGGCGTTGCCTGGAAGTGGATTGCCACTGGCCTGGCGAAGTGGCTGCAGGAGGTTCGGATCCAGACGAGCCAGCATGTCCTTGGAGCCGTCGGTGCGGTTCATCAGGCTGATGAGCTGGATGATGTAGTGCTGCCACCCGTCGGCGATGTCCGCATTGTTCCCCGAACAGTTGCACGGCAGATAGAAGCGGCCGATGGTCCGGTACTCGAAGGGCAGCTGAACGCTCTCTCCAGTCTGCTGCTGGATCAGGCTGCCCGCGTCCACGATCAACGGTAGTTCGTAGGCCCCCGACACATCCGAGACATCCTGGTACCTCAGGGGACGGCCGATCGCGATCTCGTATTCCTGCACGGCGCTTTCGAGCACCTTGAATGCGTTGGTCAGCTGTCGGGATTCGTTCTGCTGGATGAGCAGCGTGCTCACGGCGAGCACGAGCGACAGCAAGGCGATCACGACACCGATCACCACGATCAGTTCCACGAGCGTGAAACCTCTGGGCGTCCGTCGGATGGCATTGAAGGCGAAGCGTCGTCTCATTGGCCGATCTCCACGATGTTGTCCCGATTGAATTCACCCTCGTCCACGCGACGGTCCTCGACGATCCGGCGGTCTGCGCCCGCACTGAGAAATCCGAACTGGGCGGCACGGAGCTGCGGCGTCGTCGCCGCATCCCCGGCCGCATCCGCCGCCCCCGCGGTGTTGACCCCGGCTTCGAAGGTCCATGGCCGCAGCACGAACACGTCCTCGAGCCCGAGCTCGCCCGCGTCGATCGCGGGATCGCCCGACACGTATCCACGTCGGTAGTACCGGATGGGTTCACCCCAATAGTCGACAATCACCTTCGGCATGACGTCGTAGTCCGGATCCCCCTGACGAGCGATCGAGCCATCCGGACGAATCGCGGCCAGAAGATCCTCATCCTTGAGCTCGAGATACGGTCCGAAGACCTGCCCGGAGATAACCGCGTCGTTGTCGGAGGGGTCCGCGGGGTACGCCACCCCGACGTTGCCTGGGTTCCTGGCCCCGAAGGTCCCGGGAAAGTTGCTGTAGCCCGTGTTCGCGGGGTTGGAGACCGACCCCCATGCCCCGTCTCGCCCGGGCGAGCGGAAACCGACCGGCGGCGACTCCGTGAAGCCGGGCGCATCCACGTTCACGTCGAGCACACTCCCCACGATGCCGTACCCGTCCGCCGAGCGATCGCCGTAGCCGATGAGATATTCCGAGGGCGTGGTGATCGAGTACCACCGCTGGCGATCGTCGAGCGCGGTCGGACCGCCGGAGACCATCGAGTCGGGGATCACGACGTCCCGGGCCCACCCTCGGCCCTCGGGATAGCTGCCGAAGGGCACGTTCTCGCCGAGGACCGGCGGGTAGTAGCCGTGGTCGTTCTTGAACTGCACCAGCCCCATGGACATCGAGTTCAGGAGGAAGCGGGTGCTCGCCTCCTGCGCGGTACCGGACACCTGGCCGAGCCCGACGATGAGGATGCTCACCAGGATCAGGATGATCGCCAGCGTCACCAGGATTTCGACGACCGTGAAGCCGACACGCAGGGGAACCGCATGTGGAGGGCGTCGTCGTTCAGTTCGCGCCACCTTGGTCATGGGACACTCCGTCTGAGCCGCCCCCGTGCGTGGACCGCCCGGGGTGACGGCGATCTCACTTGGATTGCGACACCGACTCGATCATCTTCACCAACGGCAGGAACAGCGCGAGCACGATTGCGCCGACGATGCCACCGAGGATCACGACCATGAACGGCTCGAGCAGCGAGAGCAGGGACGCCACCGCCACATCGACCTCTTCGTCGTAGTTGTCGGCGATCTTCATCAACATGACGTCCAGGTCGCCCGTCTCCTCGCCGACGTCGATCATGTTGACCACGATCGGGTCGCAGACCTTGGCCTCGCGAAGAGGACCGGAGAACGTCTCGCCATCTCGAATCGAGTCGTGGACGCTGGTGAGCGCCTTCTCGTAGATATAGTTCCCGGAGGTGTCCCTGGTGATGAGGATCGCCTCGAGGATCGGCACACCGGCGCTGATCAGCGTCCCCAGCGTCCGGGTGAACCTCGCAATGGCGGTCTTCTTGATGAGACCGCCCAACACCGGGATCTTCGAGAAGAGCACGTCCGTCACCGCCTTGCCCGGGCCGGTGATGCGTATGAGTTTGTAGAACGCGAACGCCACGAACGGCGACAGGATGATGTAGATCGCGCCCGGTACCGCTTGGTCCTCCGTGGAATTGCCGGCGACCCACTTGGAGGTGTCGACCAGCCAGAGCGTGAGCCCAGGCAGTTCGACGTCGAAGTCGTTGAAGATCTCCTGGAACTTCGGAATCACGAAGTACATGATGCCGGTCACGATGAGGACCGCGATCGAGACGACGACGGCCGGGTAGATCAGGGCACCCTTGATGCGGCGCTTGAGTCGCTCGCCCTTCTCCATGAAGTCCGCGAGCCTCTGAAGAATGATGTCGAGCACACCGCCGACCTCGCCGGCCGCGACCATCTTCGAGTAGAGCTTGTCGAACGCCTTGGGGTGCTTGGCCATCGCCTCGGAGAGCGCGTTGCCCGACTCGACGTCCTCGGCCACCTGGCCGAGCACCGACTTCAGCTTGCCCGGCTTCTGCTGCGATTCGAGGATCTGGATCGACCGTAGCAGGGGAAGGCCGGCGTCCTGAAGCGTCGAGAGCTGACGCGTAAACGTCGTCATCTTCTTGGTGTTGACCCGACCGATGCTGAGCGAGAAGCCACGACCCTTCTTCTTGGGCTTCGCCCCCCCTTCGGCGGCTCCCTTCTTCCCACGCTTGGTGCGGGCGGCCTTGGCGGCGCGGCCCTTGACCTTCGCCTCCTCGACCGACGTCGGGAAGAATCCCTGCTCCTTGAGCTGGTTCTGGGCGTCGCCCAGATTCGCGGCTTCGAGCATGCCCTTCTGGGCTTTGCCGGCGGCGTTCACGGCCTCGTACTGAAAGGTCGGCATGGCTTCGGTTTCTCCAGGTCAACGGTGGCTCCCCACCGCCTGATCGTCCGACACGGCGCCGGACGGATTCGTGTCATTCCTCGGTGATCGTCTCCCGAACGACTTCGTCGATCGTCGTCTGGCCTTCGTAGATCGCGAGCAGCCCCGACTCGCGGAGCGTCCGCATTCCCCGGCGTCTCGCCTCGGCCCGAAGGACCGCGGTGGACGCCTGGTTCATGATCATCTCGCGAAGCGTGTCGTCGAGCGTCATGATCTCGAAGAGGGCCATTCGACCGCGATATCCGGTCTGCTTGCACTCGGCACAGCCGCGGCCTCGGTAGAACGTCCTGCCCTCGACATCCGATGGGAGGAGCGACAGCTCGAGGAGCTGCTCCTCCGTCGGCATGAACTCCTCCTTGCACTTCTGGCAGATTCGCCTCGCCAGTCGCTGGGCGACGATCGCTTCGATGGTCGCGGTGAGGAGGAAGTTCTCCACGCCGAGATCGACCAGACGAAGGATCGAACTTGGCGCATCGTTGGTGTGCAGGGTCGAGAAGACCAGGTGACCGGTCAGCGACGCCTGGATCGCGATCTGCGCAGTCTCGAGGTCGCGGATCTCGCCCACCAGGATCACGTCGGGGTCCTGACGCAGGAACGATCGAAGGAGACGAGCGAACGTGAGTTCCTGATCCACGTTGACCTGGCACTGGATCAGACCGTCGATGTCGTATTCGACCGGATCCTCCGCGGTCAGGATCTTTCGATCGGGCTCGTTCAGCTCGTTCAAGGCGGCGTACAGCGACGTGGTCTTGCCGGAGCCGGTGGGCCCGGTCACCACGACGATGCCGTTGGGCTTGTTGATGAGGCCCCGCACGTGTTCGAGATCGTCGTCGCGAAGCCCGATCCGGTCGAGGCTCAGCTGGACGTTCGACCGGTCGAGAACACGCATCACGACGGATTCGCCGAACATCGTGGGGAGGACCGAGACGCGAAGGTCGATCGGCGTGGCCATGCCGGGCAGCGTCATCTCGATTCGACCGTCCTGCGGAAGCCGACGCTCGGCGATGTCGAGTTTGGCGAGGACCTTCACCCGGCTCACGATCGGCGTTGCCAACCGCTTGTCCGGCGGCGCGATCTCGTAGAGCACGCCATCGATGCGGTACCGGATCTTGAACTCCTCTTCGAACGGCTCGAAGTGGATGTCCGACGCCTTGTCGCGAATGGCGATCAGCAGCGTCTCCTGGACGAGCTGGACGATCGCGTTGTCGCCGGCCGCCTCGCTCAGGACCGAGAGGTCGTCACCCACGGACTCGAGCGACTGGAGCGTCTCCGACTGACTGGCGGCCGCGATGATGTCGCCGAGACCGCTCTCCGCGGTCGCATACCGCTCGGCGAGGATCTCGTCGATCTCATCCTCGGGCGCAAGAACCATCTTGACCCGCCGAAACCCCAGGACATTGCGGAGATCGTCGACCGCTGCGAAGTTGTCGGGGCTCTTGACCGCGACCGCGATCGAATTGGTGCTCTTGTCGAACTTGACCGGGACGATCTGGTACGAGGTGGCGGTACTGGGCGAAATCGCCTCGAACGCCTCGTCGGCGATCTCCCGCCCCCGAAGACTGATCTGCTCGATCCCGGCCTGGCCGGCCAGGGCGTCGCGAACGTCCGCTTCGGTGACGAGCCCCATCTCGATCAGAATCTCGCCGATCTTGCGGCTCGGCTGGGTCTTCTGCAGTTCGAGGGCTTCGTGGACCTGGTCGCGGGTGATCTTGCCCATCTTGGTCAGGGCGCGACCGAGCTTCCGACCCTTCAACTCACTCGTTCTGGGCTTCTTCGTCTGGGGCATAGCGTGCTCGTTCCGCATCGACGGGTCGCACCTGCGCACGCCGAAGAGATGGGCGGGCGATCTCGTCCATTCGAGATCGCACCGGGAAATGGCTGACGTCGGACGCGTACCCCGGCCGATCCGTCAAGTGTACGGGAGGACCCCAACACCTGTTGCAGCCACGGGAAACGGACTCGAAAATGGACGCGCGCAGGTGTCAAGCTGGAGAAAAATCACTTTCCGAACGTTCTAGTTGCTAACAAATACCTAATATCATTCGGCAGCGCCTTCAGGG
>PKCT01000095.1 GCA_002862325.1 Phycisphaerae bacterium | reverse complement strand
GGGATCGGCATCGTCGCATGGGATGTCGGAGCATTCACCTTGCCCTTTCTGCCCACCCTGGTCTTCGTCGGGCTCTACCAGCTGCCTCAGTTCAACCTCGTCGCCCGAGGCCTCTGGAGCCGTCTCACGCCGCGATACACGATGGGGCCTGGGTTCGTCCACGACCTCAGGACCGGACGAACCATCGGCAGCGACGATGCGATCCTCTTCGTCCGACCGGCGCGGGTGAGCCCGATGGGAACTGGACGATACGTCAAGGCCGACCTCCTTGG
The DNA here is from genome assembly GCA_002862325.1 of Phycisphaerae bacterium. Taxonomy (GTDB): domain Bacteria; phylum Planctomycetota; class Phycisphaerae; order Phycisphaerales; family SM1A02. Next base: position 9,951 of record PKCT01000095.1, on the reverse strand, counting down.
CCCCGATGTACGCCTGAGACTTGGCTTCGTGGATCCATCTGAACCGGCGTTCCTGGAGCTCTGGCGACGCTGGTGCCACCCTCGACCCAGGCCGGAGCTCAAGGGCATGCCCGATGGCGTGGCGGACCGCCAGAGCACCACGCCATCGAACGTGGGAGACTGACCACGTGGAAGTCCCAACGCCCGATCCTGGACATGCGCCCGTCATGCTCGACGAGGTATTGACCGCCCTCGAGATCCGCCCCGGCGACACGATCCTCGACGGCACCGCGGGACGAGGCGGCCATGCCTCGGCGATGGCCCGACTCGCGACCCCGGATGGACGCCTCATTCTGTGCGATCTCGACCCCGAGAACCTCGCATATGCGGCTTCCCGGGCACAGAAAGCGGGTTCCTGCCGGATCGAGACACTCCACGGTTCGTTTGCTCGAGCCCCCCGCGACCTTGTCGCCTCGGAGGCTCCCGCCGATGCGATGCTCGTCGATCTCGGAGTCGCCAGCACCCAGATCGATACCCCCGAACGCGGCTTTTCGTTCCTCGCCGACGGCCCGTTGGACATGCGAATGGACCCCTCGGGACCCATCACTGTCCGGGACCTCGTGATGAGCTCTTCGAGCGATGAATTGACACGAATCATCCGCGAGTTCGGGGAGGAACCCCTCGCCGGACGGATCGCCGGAAAGATTGTCGCCCACCGGCAGAAAACGCCGATTCACACCACGGCGGAGCTCGCCAATCTGGTCCGCGAGGCCTACGGAGCTCGAGCCGCTTCAAGCCGGAATCATCCGGCGACCAGGACCTTCCAAGCACTCCGGATCGCGGTCAACGACGAACTGGGTGCCTTGGACGGGCTGCTTCGGCAGCTCATGGATGCAGGACGCCTGATCGCCGATTCTCGGCCCACGTGGCTCAACCCCGGTGCGAGGGTGGCGTTCCTCACCTTCCACAGTCTCGAGGATCGACGGGTGAAACGAGCCTTCGCCGAGATGAAGCGAGCCGGTCTCGCGGAACTGCCGTCACGGACGCCGGCGGTCCCCACCGAGGCCGAGATCGCGACCAACCCTCGGTCGCGATCGGCGAAACTCCGGGTCGCCACGGTCGGCGACCTCCGCGTGCCCTCCTGAGGCGACTCCGAAGGGCGACCCCACACCGGGTGGACCGGTCCGATCCACCCCTCTGCAAGGATGCAGACTTCATGACCCGTGAGCACAAGCTGGCCTTGGTGGTGGGATTCGGTTTGATCCTCTTCGTCGGGATCCTGATCGCGGACCACTTCGCGACGGATCAACGAGGGCACGACAAGCTGATCCCGGCGATGGCCGTGACCACCCCGGACGACATCACGCTGTTGCCGAACCCCGTCGCGGGTCGCGACCTCGCCTACATCGATCCGGAACCGGTTTCCTGGAACCAGACCGGTGTGGACGAAGGCGTCGTGATCACCCTGGCGGATCACGACGAGATCGAAGCGACGATCGCCCCCGAGCCAGTACGGTCCACCACCCAGGCGCGAGCATCGCGTCGGACGCATCGTGTCGCGGCCGGCGACCGGCTCGAGGATCTGGCCCAGCGATACTACGGCGACCGAGCACGCTGGCCTCTCATCGCCGAGGCGAATGGAATCAGCGATCCGTCCAGGATGCGCCGAGACGCGGTTCTCGTGATTCCGGATTCCGCCGCCCCCCGCGAATCCACCGAACCCCAGATCCGCGAACCGCGGCGTGAATCGCAGCGCCCCGCTCGATCGACCCGCTACGAAGTGCGTGATGGCGACTCGCTCGCCAGAATCGCCAAGCAGGAACTCGGACGCGAGGAACGCTGGCGCGAGATCAAGAAGCTCAACGCGCTTGCCAGCGAAACCGTGCACCCCGGACAGGTCCTGATTCTGCCGGTTCGTTAGGCCACCCCACGGAAGACGCGACATGTTCTTGAAGCTCAGCCTGATGGTGCTGGTCCTGGGAGGAACCGCATGCGGTCTTCTCGTCCTGCGTCAGCAGGAGCTGGATCTGCTCGCCGCCCAGACCGACCTGCGCCGGCGCATCGCCCACAACGAACAGGTCCTGCAGGCTCTCCGCTGGGAGATCGACACCCTCTCCAACGACGAGCGGCTTCGTGGTTGGATGGAGACCCAGGATCTCAGCCTCGTACCGCTCGATCTCGATGTGACCGCCGCCCGCTACGCAGCCCATCGTCAGCGCTCCGTGGCGCTCGGCCAGCGCCACTCACCATCCGAAGACACCGGAGGCTGATCAACGTGCCCGATCCGAAGGAGAGACGTCGTGATCGGGTGATGACGATCATGCTCGGGGGCACCATGCTCCTCCTGCTTGCCGGTCTCGTACGAGTGATGCATCTGGAGACGGTGCCGAACGATCGGCTCGATGCCAATCTCGGCAGAAGAACCCGATCGAGTGTCGATTTCGCATTCCGGGGCCCGATTCTCGATCGACGTGGACGAGTGCTCGCGGCGTCGGTACTCGGACGGGACCTCGCCGTGGACGTCAAGGTCCTTCGTGGGAACGGCGTCGATCGGAGGGACCGGGTCGCGCAGGAGATCTCGAACGTCACCGGGCTCGATTCGACGCAGGTCCTGGACAGGTTGCGTCAGCGGGACGACGCTCGATACGTCCGGTTGGCTCGTGCCGAAGACCTCCCCTACCTCGAGCCCGACCGACTTCGAAAACTGACGGTCGAGGGCGAGAGGGTCCGCGGGATCATCCTCGATCGCCGTCCGGTCCGCCGATGTCTCGAGGACAGTGCGGCGGCACCGCTCATCGGCGACGTTCGAGCCGTCGAGTGGGGCCCCGCGCCCAGGGAACTCGACCGTCTCGCTTCGAATGTGACGGTCGACGTCGCGGGACTGCGACGATGGTGCGAACAGCGCGAGATTCCCGCCGACACCGGAATCCGTGCCGTCGAGGCCCATCTGGCCGACGTCCTCGGCATCGGTCCGGGGGAGATCCGTCGGCGGCTCGAGGATTCGACCCGGCCCGTCGTGCTCGCCAGCGCGATTCGACTCTCACCGGAGATCGTACGAAGCGTGCGTTCGTTCCAGATCGGCCAGCGAACCCCGCCGCGGCACCTCCTCCTGGACATCACCGACCGCGAAGGCCTGACTCGCCTGATGCGTCGATATCCGATCCAACGCGGTGCGAGCGGCGTGGAGGCCGCGCGGGAAGGGATCCTACAGGCGCGTCATGGAACCCTGAAGCGGACCGTCGCGGCGACGGGCGACACTCTGTTCGTCGACGACGGCGACTTCGAACCCGGGCGGGATGGCGACGCGGTCATGCTCACGATCGATCTCGAGATCCAGCGATACGCGGAGTCGAGGCTTCGTGAGGCCATCGACGACCATCACGCGGTCGGCGGCTGGATCGTCGTGGCCGATCCACTCACCGGCGAGATTCTCGCGGCGGTCGACGTACTGCACAACGATCGCGCTCGCGACCGCGGCGGCTGGCGCGAGATCGATCTCGATCCCGCACGCGACCCGGGCGGCCTGGGCCCCAGCCATCAACGCAACCGCGTCTGGACCGACACGTTCGAACCCGGTTCGACCTTCAAGGCGCTCTTCTGGTCGTGGGCGATCGACCAGGGCGCCGCGCAGCCGGACGAGATCCTCCCGACGCCCGGAGGCGGTTTCGCGAACCCCGGACACGTCTTCACCTCGGGACGCCACCGAAGGCGGATTCGAGACACCTACGGCCACGAGGACGCCGACTTCCGAAAGTCCCTGATCAAGAGTCTGAACACCGGGATGGCCTTCGTCGCCGAACGAATGACGAGCGGGCAGATGCAGGAGATGATCACGCGCTTCGGTCTTCGAGACCGCACCGGAATCGACATGGGGCCGGCTGAACAGGTCGCCATGGTCTCGAGTCCCGAGAACTGGCACCGCCTGTACACCCAGCTCTCGGTCAGCTTCGGCCAGGAGATCTCGATGACGCCCTTGCAGCTCGTCCGAGCGTTCTGCGCGATCGCGCGACCGGACGGAGGCGTTCCCCTTCTGAATCTCGTACGTCCTTCCGAGATCCAGACGTTCAACACGCCAGCGCCCCGAGCGATCTCCTCCGAGTCGGTCAGAGTCACGCGAGAAACGCTCGAACAGGTCGTCGGCCCCGATGGAACGGGCCGCAAGGCGGCGAGCGACCGGTACCGGATCTTCGGGAAGTCGGGCACGCCTCAGATGAATCGCTACGACCTCCAGGAGGATGGCTCATGGAAGTCGAACGGTCACCACGAGGATCGGTACATGCCAAACTTCATCGCGGGTGCCCCATTCGACGCTCCGCGCCTCATCGTCGCATGCGGACTCCAGGACCCGGACAAGCATGCGGGCGCGAACCTCGACGGGAACGGCATGGGATACGGCGGTGGCTACTCGGCCGGACGTGTCGTCCGCGACGTGATCGACTTCACTCTGGTGTATCTCGGCGTCCCGTCGGACAAGACCGCCGACGCGAACGCGATCGTCGACGCTCGATGATCGATGATCGATCCGATCCTTGGGACGGCGGGTGACGGCCTCAGCCGCTCGAGGCCGACTCGTCGGTACCCTCGTGCTGAAGCCATCGGTCGCGAAGCGCGCTCTTCACTGCGATCGCCCCGATGAAGCCGAAGATCAGGATGGCGGCCCCGTACACCAGAAGGTAGCGAGCACCACCGAATGCCACGGTCATGGCCAGGCCGACCCCGAGCGACACGAAGAGCAGATTCAATCCGTACAAGCAGAAGACCGCTTTCTTCACACCGCCGCAAGCGCGGAGAACCATGTGGTGAATGTGGTTCTTGTCCGCGGTCGACATCGACATCCCCGAGAGCTTTCGTCGAATGATGGCGAGCACGGTGTCCATGATCGGCAGCGCGAAAATCAACAATCCGGCCACAACGTAGTGGGTGCGGCCTTCACTGCCGAGCGTGATGATCAGTACGGCGCACAGGAAACCGAGCATCAGGCTACCGGCATCGCCGAGGAACATCACCGCGGGATTGAAGTTGAAGGGTAGGAAGCCGAGACAGGCACCGAGCACCGCGAGCGCGATCGCGATTCTCGCACCGGCCATCGGATCCACCTCGGCCTGCGATCGTAAGGGCGATTCCGGAACGTCCGCGAGCTGGCTGGAAGGATCGATCACGACCGCCGAGAAATCGCCGTCGCCGAGTCCGGTCTGCGTCATCCCCGCCTGCAAGGCGATCTGGGCCTCGAAGTCGAGGCGCTCCTGTACGTCCATGACGGCAAGCATGACCGCGACGATCGCGAATCCGATCGCCATGATCGAGACGGAGCCGCTCAAGAGCCCGTCGAGACCGTCGATGAGATTCGCCGCGTTGCACGCCCCCAGCACCATCACTCCGATGAAAGCGACCCCGATCCAGTAGTAGACCCCGTCCGCGGTCAACCAAGGGACGTATCGCCAGGCGTCGGTCATCCCCACGGGATCCACCGTCGACCACACCGAGAGCGTCAAGCTCGAGGCGTCGATGGTCACCGCCTGCACCGCATCGGGAATCATGGCGCCGATCAACGGGCTGATCAGCCCCTGCATGGCCCCGGTACCGACGTCCGTCAACGCCAGCGCCGCCGCCGCGATCAACTGCCCGGCGATCTTCAGCCTCGGATCCCAATGGAAGACGTCGTCGAGCAGGCCGGTCACGAAGATCGCGAACAGGCCGAAGACGACCGCGAGGGGCACGGGGGGATAGTCGGCGAGCAGCCAGCCCTCACCCTTCGGGACGTCGAATCTCATGAGTATGTCGAACGTGAAGATACCAGCCACGACCCCCGCGAAGACCGCGGCACCACCGAGGTAGGCGATCGGATAGGTGTGGATCTTCCGCTTGCCGTCGGGACGATCGACGATGTCGAGCTTGATTGCGACCCAGCGTGCCAACGGCGAGAGGACGAGCGTCACGACGAAACCGATCAGTACGATCGGTAGGAAGGCATTGAGGAGCGAGTTCACGCTCGGTACGACGTCCGGTCCCTGGTCGATCGCTGGCGTGAAGAGCGAATTCCAGATCTCGAGGATCTCCGAGAAGAGGTCGGAATCCGCCGGTTGAAGGCTCACGTCGTATTGGGGAAGAGCACTCGTCATCGGTTCACCTCCGACGTCAACGCCTCGGCCAGGTCCGCGATGGTCTTCTCCAAGGGAATGCTGGGTCTGAAACCGATCGCGTTCCCGATCCGACCAAGATCGGGCTGCCTCACCCTCAGATCCTCGAATCGGCCGTCGAACACGTCTTCGTAGTCGAGATTCCTGATCTCGCTGTCGCTACCCAGGGTCTCGACGACGAGGGCCGCCAAGGCTCCGATCTCGATCGGCTCGTCGTGGCCAAGATTGAAGACGACGCCATCCGACGCTTCGGTCGCCATGAGGTCGGTCAAGGCCGGCACGACGTCCCGGACATCGCAGAAGCATCGCGATTGACGGCCGTCACCGTAGACCTCGAGGGGGACACCGGACATGGCCGCTCTGACGAAACGCGGAAGGACCATCCCGTATTCACCACGCTGCCTCGGGCCGACGGTGTTGAAGAGCCGGACGATCACGACGGGAAGTCCGTGGGTGTGGTGATGAGCGAGTCCAAGGTACTCGTCGATCGCCTTCGATGCCGCATAGGACCATCGCGGCACGGTTGTGGGCCCGTAGACGACGTCGTCGTCCTCGGCCATGGGCGTCTTCACGCCCTTTCCGTACACCTCGCTCGTCGAAGCGATGAGTATTCGAGTCGAGTTCCGAGCGGCGACCGCAAGGACGGACGACGTTTCGTGGATGTTCGTCTCGATGGTGTGGATCGGCCGGTCGACCACCAATTGGACTCCGACCGCGGCCGCGAGGTGGTAGATCGCATCGAACGACCGACTGGTCGCGACATCCTCGATCACGTCGGAGACGCGGCCCACGACCACATCGAGTCGTTCCCCGAAACTCGCGGTGGCATTCGCCAGATTCGCCGTATCACCCGTTGAGAGATCGTCCACCACCGTGACGCGATCGCCTCGGCCCAGGAGACGCTCCACCAAGTGCGACCCGATGAACCCGGCACCCCCCGTGACGAGAATTGATTCGGATGCAGCCAATGGAGTCTCTCTACTCGATTCTCTCGGGGAATCCCTCGAGCCGGCCTGTCACAACTCGTCGTCGAACGCACCACCAACTCATTCGTCGGCGTAGCTGGCGATCGCCTGGTAGTTTCGCTTGAAGTACCCGCCGGCGGTGTATCGGGGTCGATTCAGAAGGACCCCGAGGAACGCACTCGGTTGCTCGCGCAACTGCCGCACGAGACGCGCGACGAGCCCGCGCTGTTCGCTGTACGCCCGAACCACCAGTACCGTCGCCTCGACCTGATCGGCCATGCCCATCGCCTCGCTCGCGACGATGACCGGCGGTCCGTCGACGAGCACCACGTCGGAGATCTCGCGAGCCTTCTCGACCACCGCACGAAAATCGGTCGAGTCGAGTCGCTCGAAGATTCGGGACTTCGGCGTTCCGGCCGTCACCACCTTGATTCCGTCCTGCGTGGTCTGGATGACCGCGTCAAAATCGGCTCGTCCTTCGACGACGTCGCCGAGCCCCTCGCTCTCCGGATCGAATCCGAAGACGTCGGCCACTCGCGGCCGGCGGAGATTTCCATCGATGACGGAGACGGATCGACCGGCGGCGGCGGCGATGCTCGCGAGGTTCGCGACCACCGAGGTAGTGCCGGACCCCGGCATGCCACCGACGAAGAGGATGCTCGAGGCGCCCGCATCTTGACGAGCACGACGGAACGCAGCCGCGAACTGCCGGTGACTCTCCGCCAAAACGGACGCCGGCTGATCCCGCACGACCGACTCCGGTCTGCTGACGCCGGTCGGATCGTCCTTTCGATCGGGAATGACGCCGAGCAGGCGCACCCCCGGCAACCCGGTGAGATCGGTCGTAGACCGAATGCGCTTGTCGAGAAGCTCTCGCAGGAAGATGAATCCGACCACGGTGCCCAGAAGGACCACCGCCGTACCGGGAATCGCCACGTACCACTTCGGGGAAGCAGGCAGGAGCGGCGTATCGATACTGCCGGCCCACTGCACCTGCTTGGCATCGTCACGCGCGAACATCGACTGGATCTCATCGATCTGACTCTGGACCTCGGCTTTGCGCCCTTCGAGCCGTTCGAGGTCCTTTTCGTACTTCTTCAACTTCGTTTGCGCCTGAACCTGATCGGTGAGCCGGGCGGTATCGGATTCAATCTCCTCGTCGAGCTTTATACGAACGCTCTCGAGCTGTTCGAGGGTATCGGATGCACCCTTGCGTTGCCCCTGGAGATCTCGAAGGATGATCTCCTCGACCTTGCGATCCTTCTCCCGAATACGGGCGTCGAGGGCCGCCTGGCTCTGGAGGACCTGCGGGTGGTTCCGGCCGAACTTCTGACGATGCTCCGCCACCAGACCGCGGAGCTCCTGAATGTCCCGGAGGGCCTCGAGGACCACCGGATCGAGCTCCGCGTCCCGCACGTCGTCCTGCGACGCCTCGGCGGTGCCGGCAAGCTTCGCGTCGATCTGACCGAGCAGGCTCCGCGTCTGATTGATGCTCGAGATCACCTCGTTCCGCTCGAGCTCGCGCGCCTCGAGATCCCTCTGGAGCGTACTCATCTGATCGTTGCGTGCGAGAAGCTGCCGCTCCGTCACGAAGGTCTGGATTTCAGTATCCAGGGACTGGATCCGGTCATCGAGCTCGTCCCGCGTGTTTCGAAACGGCTCGATCGCGGTGGCCTGGTCCGCTTCGCGCTCTCGTGTGCGCTCACCGATGTATTCGTCTTTGATCGCCGTCAACACCACCGGTACGTCCTCGGCCTTGCGAGTCTTCCAATAAATATCGAAGAACTGCGTCTTCTTGCGATGGGAGGCTGTAACTTCCTTCTGAAGTTCGATCAGGGCATCCTTCTCGTTGACGCGTCCGGCCTCGTCCTTGAACTGATCCATCCAGGCGATCGTCTGCACGTCCGGATCGGCGACGACGGCCGTGAAGATGCGCGTCGAGGTCGCTTTTGCGGCCTCGGTGTTGCCCAGGCGTTCCACCTGGTCATCGTTTCGCGTGTCGTTCACCATGGCTTCGTCTGCGCTGCCCAGCGTGCCGACCAGCTCGAAGGTGGCCCTCCCCATGTAGCTGGGCATGAAGATCAACCACACAATGAAGACGCCGACGCCGAGACCGAGCCCGAGGATCCCGGTCGTGATCAGCAATGTCAGATGCTGTCTGACGATTCGAATGGGATCGATCGCGACCGCGGACGAGGCGGGCGCGGGCCCGGACCGACCGGGCGGGGATGATCTCGACGGAGTTGGCGATTGGACGCTCATGTGAAACACTCTTGCTTGATATCGGACTCTCTCTGGCGTTCAGGCCTCATGTCTCAACTTCTTTATCGAATCAACCCCCACCGAGTTCGGAGAGAACCTGGTCGATTTCCTTCTTCTGCTCTGCATTGAGCGAATAGTTCGAGGCTTGACGAAGCGCAAGTCTCGCCTCATCCGAGTCTCCCTGAAAAGCCTTGAGCTCCGCGAGGTGGATCCAGGACCATGCCTCGCCACCGAGTTTGATCGACTTGCGAAGCTCTCGCTCGGCGGCGACCAGACGTTCATTCCGGGCATCCGGCGACGTCTCGCTTTCGGCGATTCTGAGTAGCACGGTGCCCAGCGTGTCGCGGAACGTCGGATCCGCGGGTCTCTTTTCCACGGCCTCTTCACTTCTGCCCAGCGCGAGGTAGAGATCCCCGTCGCACTGGGTTTCCAAATACGCCAGGTTGTTGAGAAGCAACGGATCGTCCTTCTGAACCTCAAGGCCCCGCTCGAAGGCCTCGATGGCGCCGGCACAATCATCCTGTTCATCGAGCTGCGCACCGAGACGAAGCAGCGCGAGCATCACACCACGAGGGTTGGTGTTGGCATCCGCAGCGCGTCGCAGGGCA